>JALWSW010000087.1 GCA_027080125.1 Campylobacterales bacterium
GCCATCCCTGAACGGCATCGCATTTGAGTTTTTTCAGTATATCAAGCTGCTCATCGGTTTCCACCCCTTCGGCAATAGTAGCTAATGAAAGTGCATGCGCCACAGAAATTATAGCCTGAACAATTGCGGCTGCATGACTGCTTTTTGTCATATTCCTGATGAACGAGATATCTATCTTCAGTATATCAACCGGAAGCTGTTCCAAGTAGGACAAAGAGGAGTATCCTGTTCCAAAATCATCGATTGCTATTTTCATTCCCTCTTTTTTCAGCAAATTAAGTGTTTCGGCTGCCTGTTTTAGATTTGACATAAAGAGTCTTTCGGTAATCTCTATCGTCAAAAGCGATCTGTCTGCATGGTGTTTTGAAGCCATTGAAACAATATGTGAGATCAATTCTGTCTTGGAAAAACTTGACGGTGATATATTGATTGACACCGGCATCGGCTTTAGCCCCTTTTTTTGCCATTTGCTCATATCATGGCATACCTGATCTATTATCCAGTTTTCAACCTCGCTTATCATGTTGCTTTTTTCCAAAAACGGGATAAATTCGGAAGGCATAATCGTTTTTCCCTCTTTTTCCCATCGCAAAAGAGCCTCTGCGCCTTTAATCGACTTTGAAACAGGGTCAAAATAGGGCTGATAATACAAAACAAACTCCTTGCGAGTCAGGGCATTTGCCAGCGATTCCTTCAGTTGAGATGCCTTTCTCATTTCCTGTTCAATCTGCCTGGTAAAAAAGCTTGGCTGGTAAGGCGCAGATTCTGTCCGTTTGTTGTGAAGCAGAGCGGTTTCTGCGCGCGCCAGCAAATTTACAGCATCACTCGCATCATCTGGATAAATCGCTATGCCTATATGAAATGACAATGTTATTTTGTCTGAATCTGTATCAAACGGTTTGGCAAGTTCATTCTGTATTCTTTTCAGAATGGGATGAAGAGTGTATTTTGCATCGATATCCTTGATAAGGCAGAAAAATTTGCTTCCAAGCGCTTTTGCCACAAGGTCGCTTTTTTTCAGAATTTCGGTCAATCTGAGCCCTATAGCCTTCAAAAGCCGGTTGGCTGCCTCATAACCTAATATGTCGTTGATATATGTGAAATTGTGAGGATCAATTATGATTATTGCTGCCTGCTTGTTTTTGTCAATTAACTTTATATATATTTCGGCAGTTTCCAGAAAGGCGCGCCTATTTGGCATATCGGTTTCAAAATCATAGAATAGCATCCTGTTTACCGAATTCTGCAATCCAACCTCTTCTGTTATATTTTTGCCTGAAACAATAAAGTAGCTATTTTTTTTCTGATCTTCGAAACGGATGATTGTAGTATCAAGATATACCAAAGCACCCTCTTTTTTTGAATAGATCAATAGATCATTGAACGGCTTGTCGCCTCTTATTTCCTCAAAAAATTTTCTTGTCAGGGTTTTATTTTTAAGTCTTTTATTTATCAGGTTGCAGCTTTTGCCTGTCAGAGTCTCATCATCTGTTTCTGCCAATAATCCTTCGGCAGCTTTATTTGCATATTCAATGACAAGATTTTGATTGATGATAATTACAAACGAAGAACTTTTTTCCAATGCCTGCGCTGTTATGCGCATCCATCTTTCATTCTCTATCTTCTCAAGAGCAAAAGAGATATCCCCGGCAATCTCTTTGAGCAGGCTGAAGTTTTCCTTTGCAAAAAAGTTCGGTATGTCCGAATAGATGTTCAGCGACCCGATAAGCTTGCCTTTTTTTGAAATCGGTATCGATGCGCTTGAGCGGTAGCCTCTTTTGAGCATCTCGTCTCGCCATGGCTCCATATTTTTGTTGACAGCCGTATTATTATTTATAAATATCAGTTCCCTTTTTAATGTTTTGGCGACAGGTCCGCTATATAGATTTTTATTTAGAGTTTCTGTTATATAGCTTACATAGCTTTCATCTCCACAATGATGTGTGCTGACTATATGGCTGTTTTTATCCAGAAGACCAATCCATGCCAGCTTAAAGCCTCCCTGATTGACAAAGATTTTGCAGATTTCCTCAAAAAGCTCAGCTTCTGTTTTTATCCGAATAATCGTTTGATTTACCGCAGAGAGCATCTGATAAATGCGCATTATATTGAGAGTTCTGCTTATTGCCCTATCTGCATTTTCTATCAGCAGCGCGGTTTCCTCAAACGCAATCCCCTTCTTGTTCAGATGTCTTCCGGTTTCAAGTTTTTTCAGCCTTTCTGCCACAAGATCAATATCCTTTTGCAGATGCGTATCGGGAAAATAAACCGTTAGCAGATACAAAAAAATAAAGAAAAACAGCAATAAGATTGTTATAATCAACATAAGCTCAAACGAGAGTTCCAGTCCGTCCTCAGCAAGTGCGTTGAAATTTTCTATGATACGATAAGAGATATTCCTGTTTGAGAGCATAATAAATGCCTCATTCTGCAACTGTTTGAGTTTTTTTCTGTTTACAAGAGGGTTATTTTTCAGTTGTTCGAAAGTTTTTCTGAAAATATCAGTCAATACATCTTTTTCATGCGAGGAAAGCTTGACAGTGTGACGAGTTATACCGCCTTTTGTGCTGTATTTATCAAACAGCTTTTGAGCATCGTAAAGACGCATTGCATAGACAGAAAGTGCGACAGCAATTATGACAGATATAACAGCTATAGCGCTGAATGATATAAAACTCTTGCGCTTTTGCTTTGCAATGGAGATAAATCGCTTTTCCGTTTTGTCCATAAAAACCTTATGCATATCGATTAAAATATATATTGTTTTTCTTAAAGTCAAGCGGCTCAAGTTTTAATCAGATTGAGGGTTTCTTAAAAATAAGTCTAACGGATAACCCAGGTCGGTTGTCTGCAAAGACCAGATCTGCATTATGCAATTTTGCCGCAGCTTCCACAAGAGACAGTCCAAGGCCGTTTCCCGGAGTGTGTCTTGATGAGTCGAGCCTTACGAATCGTTTTGTTATCCTCGAGTAATCTTTTTCGTTTACACCCGGACCGCTGTCGGAGACCAAAACCTCAATGGATTTTTCGTTTTCTTTCAGGCAAACGTCTATGGTTCCGTTTTTTGGCGTATATTTTATGGCATTATCTAATATGTTGCCAATGGATTGGGTAATTAGTCGTTCATTGCCCTCTATTGTGATTTTATCGGCTATGTTTACGTTGAGTTCTATCGATTTATCCTCAGCCAAAGGACGATATAGTCCTGCAACCTCTGATGTTATACCGCTTATATTGACATTGTTCCATGCTTTTTTGGCAGCAGCCGATTCTGCCTGAGCTATTTCGAGAATAGCATTAAATGTCTTTATTATGTCATCGATATCAGCTACGGTTTTTTCTAAAATTTTATTGCAATCGTGTCTGTTTTTATCGATGATGCTTATTTCCAGTCTGTTTCGCAGCCTGTTGAGGGGTTTCCTTAGATCATGAGCGATGTTGTTAGTTGCTTGTTTTGCTTCGGTTACCAACTGTTCTATCTTGTCCAGCATTTCATTTATCTGGTTAGCTATCATATCAAATTCATCATTTTTGCTGCTTGTTTTTATTCTGATGGATAGATTACCGTTCATGATAGCATTGTATGCCTTATTGATATTCTCTATATGCCAAAGCACGTTTTTGCCCAGTGAGAACCCCAGCGCGATGATTAAAACAACGATGATTCCAAATATCAGAGCCATTATGGCAAACATTGTTTCTCTGAGATCTTCGGTGCCTCTGATGCCTTGGGCTATAAGCATTTTGTATCCGTTCTTAAAATTTATGGTTATTACTGGCCAATATCCGTCTCCATCCTTAATGGCGTCCACTATCTCTTTTTTAGGTATCCAGACATTTGTAATGCTTCCATTCGTTTTTATCTCAGATGGCCATTTCTTCAGATCCCCTGCCTGCGGTTTTCCGTTTTTATCTATCAGAAGGTAAAACCTGTGATCTTCTCCGCTATATTGCCTATGGGTTGTGATATACTCTTTGATGGCGCCGATGCCCTTGACATGATATATAGATTCAATTTTTTTGCTTTCCTGGGTCAGACTCGCTTTTATCTGAGCTTGCACAAAAGAATTGATAAACCAGTAAAGAAACAGAAAAATAATCCCGAAAATAAAGATGTAGATTAAAGAGTATTTCAGAGACAGCCTGATGGCTGTGGTATGAAGCAGGCTTTTTATTCTACTGCTCGATCTTATATCCAACCCCTCTTACTGTCTTTATGAGCTCTTTGCCGAAATCCTTATCAATCTTTGATCTCAGTCTGCTTATATGAACATCAATCACATTGGTTTGCGGATCAAAATTATAATCCCAGACATTTTCAAGCAGCATTGTTCTTGTGACTATATGTCCCTTGTGACGCATTAAATACTCCAGCAATCTGAATTCCCTCGGCTTGAGCTCTATCTTTCTGCCGCCTCGCGTAACAGTATAGTTCTCGAGATTCATTTTGAGGTTGCCGACTTGCAAAGCTTGCTCGGGAATTTCATTTCCTCTTCTGAGCAGTGCCTCTATTCTTGCCAGAAGTTCGGAAAACGCATAAGGCTTTGTTAAATAATCATCGCCTCCGGCTTTCAGCCCCTCAACCTTTTCATCGACATCCCCAAGTGCTGATAATATCAAAATCGGCGTCTTTTTTCTTACCGATCTCAACATTTTGATGATAGATAGTCCGTCTATACCTGGCAGCATTCGATCCATGATAATCAAGTCGTAACTGTTGTTCATTGCAAGATACAGTCCATCTTTGCCTTCGGCGGCATAATCAACGGTATATCCGTTTTCATTGAGTCCTTTTACAATATATTTTCCGGTTTCTCTGTCGTCTTCAATCAAAAGGATTTTCATATCTTATATATAAAATTCAATTGGCAATCTGTCAAATTGGGCAGGGATCTCAAATTGCTAAACGTTAATGTTCGGGAAATATTCTCTTAATAATCATGCTCTATAATGAAAAACATGCGGATATGCAATAAAAGAAAGGGTAAAATTTTGATTGCTTTAACTGTATTTTTTGTTTTTGCGGCGCTGATAATCGCTGCTCGTATAATATATTTGGATGAGCAGGGCAATTTTCATGTTGTAACAAAGGGCCAGTTGTACAGAAGCGCACAGATGGATAATGATGAGCTTGCCTACTATCTGAGAAGATATCACATAAAGAGTGTTTTGAATCTAAGGGGAAAGAGTCCGGCTTCACAATGGTATAAAACTGAAATAAGAATATCCAAGAAACTTGGTGTCAAACACTATGACTACGGTTTTTCCGCATCTCATCTGTTGAGTATAAAAAAAATGCGAACCGTTATTGCTCTCTTGGAAAAATTACCGAAACCCATACTTATACATTGCAAAGCCGGGGCAGACAGAAGCGGGTTGGTTGCGGCTTTATGGCTCTATAAAATAAAACATTATTCTTTCAAAAGATCTTTTGAACAGCTATCCGTTCTGTTTGGACATTTTCCATATCTTGGCAGTCCGACAATCGCAATGGATAAAAGTTTCATAAAGTTTCATAAAATGGAAGGCCAATCTGTTCTGTAAAGAGGGGATATGAGTACAGACATACATGACATTATGGAGTTTTCGAAACAGTTTTTATTTCATCCGTCAACTGTAAGCTCTATAGTTCCGTCCTCTAAAATTTTATCTTCCAAGATAATAGATTCGGTTAATCTTAGCGATGCCAAGATTGTCCTTGAGCTTGGCTGCGGCAGTGGTGCAATAACAGGGGATATAGTGTCGAGCCTTTCGGCGGAAGCCGTCTTCGTTGCTTTTGATGTAAATCAAACCTTTACCGAAATTGTGAAGCAGAAATATCCCGGAGTTATTGTCATAAATGATCTTGCCGAGAATATTGAAAAGTATATGAAGCGGTACTCTATGGACAGGGCAGATATAATAATTTCTTCACTTCCATGGGCAGCCTTTAGTCGTGTTACTCAAATCAGACTGGCAAGAATCATCTATAGAATATTGAGACCCGGCGGCAGGTTTCTGACATATTCATACCTTCATACATTTGCATTTCCAAGCCATAACAGATTCAGAAAAATTTTAAACAAAAGGTTTAAAATGATAGAAATTTCTGGTGCCGTATGGGCGAATTTACCTCCTGCATCGGTGATAAAGTGTATAAAATAGATCCAAAGTACTATCTATCCATCAGAAAAAAACTCCCAATATTGCATAAAGTATATGATAAAATTTATGCATGCATAAAAACTATTTATCTGCCTGATGCAATTGCTATAATATCATCGATGCTTACCGACATACTGCCCAGGACAGGTAAGCATATTACCAACGGACTGGTTGCATCGGTTTGCAATATATTGACACTAAAGCTACTGCAAAAAAGAGACATGCATATCGCCGCAAAGGTGAGAAATCCTAAAAAGATACTTGTTATAAGTGATCTGAATATAGGTGACTCGGTAAATCTTCAAAGCGTGGTTCTGATGGCAAAAAAATTCTTTTCGCAATCAAAAGTAGATTACGCCGTAAATGCAAAAGCGTATAATCTTGTTGCTTGCAATCGGTATATTGATGGTGTATTTAATATTCTTTCTTATGATATTTGCGCCAGTGAAAGGGCGGTGAGTTATTTGATTGATTCTGAGAACTATGATTTTATTATAAATTTGTGCCCGTTTTTTAAAAAAAGTTCAATTGTTGGCGATAAAAAACTACCTTTTATAGATTATAGGACATTGTCAGCAAGACTTATTTATAATGAACTTTATTCTAATAGACTCAATCATGTGTCATATCAGGCTTATAGCTATTTTTCGGATCTATTTCGTGAAGTAAAAAGGATTAGTGACTTTGCGGCGGAGAAAAACGTTTTTACAACATCAATATGGCTCTCTGATGAAGCTATACATAAAGCCATGCAATTTTTGTGTAAAAACGAATTGTCGCATAATAAGGGATTGGTTCTTTTTAACCCGGATGCCACCTCAATTTATACGCAG
>JALWSW010000088.1 GCA_027080125.1 Campylobacterales bacterium
AGGATTAACTGAATACAGGATTTTGAACAGAAAATATGATATTTGGGTAGTTACCACGAATAGAGTTATTGATGAATGGGGAATTGTTGCTCATAACTTCAAAGAGATGGATTTTACAAATATTCAAAACATGACATATATGCAAAACTTTTTGGGGTTGATTTTCGGATTCGGCGACATTAGACTTCAAACATCGGCAACAGAGGGAACCCTGACCGATACATTCGTCGAAAATCCGAAATACTTAAAAAAAGTCATAACAGAACAAAAAGAAATATACAAACAGATGAAAGAAAAACAGGCTGCTGAAATATCGGCAAAAGCAATATCAGAGGCAATGGCAAAGGTACTTGCCGAAAAACAACAGCAGGGAGAGTAATTTGTGTATCGTTTGATAACAGTTTTTATTGTGGCTTTTTGTTTTTATGTCAAAGGGTATGCCGCCGAGACAATTACCAATTACAATCCCATAAAAGGATGGTATTGGTATCAAAATCCATCCAAAAAGACAAAGAATAAAAAGAAAAAAACTGTTAAAAACAATTCTGTTCATTACCAGACATATACTTACAAGCAGCTTTACAATATGTATCCAGACGAATTTCAGGCTGTTTTAAAACGGGCGTTAAAACAGGCGGTCCAAAACCCTACCGTTGACAATGTAAAACAGTATCTCTTGCTTCAAGATATTGCAAGAAGAAAATCGGCTGAATTTACCAATGTTGTTACTTATGTAACGCAAAGAACGCCTTCTTTGTCATTAACGAAGGATTATCCCAATGCCACTCCGGGCATCAATACGAGAAGGGGGCAGATGTATGCGGAAAACAGAAAAGTTCTTTCTGATGCGGCAGGCAAATACGGACTTTTGTTTTTTGTGAAAGACAAATGTCCGTATTGCAACAGAGAAGCGGCTATAGTGGAATATCTTGAAAGCAAGTATAATTGGGATGTTGTAACGGTAAATGTGGATAAAAAACCTGATGTTGCTTCGGTATTTAAAGTAAAATATACTCCCGAGCTTGTACTTGTTGACAGAAAAAGCGGGAAATGGATTAATGCAGGCAACGGAGTTCTTGCAGAAAACCAGCTTGAAAACAGATTGTATCGGGGTGTTAGATATTTTCAGGGTAAGATTGACCCGAGAAATTGGAATGTCTATGATTTTCAGAAAGGCGGCGGGTTTGATATGAGTGTTAAGCCTGTAAATGAAAATACCGTATTTAAGATTGAAGATGTTGGCAAAAGTAAGTAGGGTTGCATTGTTTTGTCTGATTATCATAACCGCTTTTCTAAGAAGTGATGTTGATGCGGGAACTATAGAACAGCACAGCCGATACGGATTGATATATTTTTATGAAGACGGCTGTCCGTATTGCGAAAGGCAGACTCCCGTATTGCAGCGTTATCTTAGGGATTATCCTATGGCTGTGCTTAAAGTTGAAATCAGACATCGTCCTGATTTAACCGCCAGATTTAATATTACTATGGTTCCGACTATTATTCTTGTGCAAAAAGGAAGCGCAAGCCGGTTGCTTATATCAAAAGGCGCAATCGGTTATCAGAAATTAAAATATCGTATATCAGACGGCATTAAATATTTGGAAAAACAGCGGAGGCAAAAACAAATAGTCGGGTGGTCAGTTACTCCGTAAAAGTCCCCCCAAAAACCTTTAAGATTTTTTATATAGTAGAGGGATATTAACCGAAAACTGTTTCGGTTATCGCTAAATTATTAAAACTATAGCAGGAGGTGCATTATGCGCAGGATATTCGGATATTGGATTTTATTTATGGCAGTGATCATACTCCAGATTGCGCCTGTCAGAGCAAACGCAAGCTGGCTTGATGATTGGGTTAATCAAAAAACATCGGTATCACCGAATTATTTCAGCGGACAGCAGCGCGGATATTTTACTGCAGGCAGCTTTTCGGCAAGATGGAGACCATCGAAAACGGTTTATCCGTTTACTGCTGAAGCTCCCGGAGTTGATTCAGGCTGCGGCGGCATAGACATATTCGGCGGAGCATTAGGTTTCATAAACGGACAACAGCTTGTTCAGCAGCTTCAGACTTTGCTTCAGGCAGCTCCTGCGGTAGCTTTTAACCTTGCTCTTAATACATTGTGTCAGCCGTGCCAGGCAATTATAAACAAAATCAAAGCTATTGCCGACAGATTGAACAATATTCAGTTTAATGCTTGTCATGACGCAAAGGTTCTTGCTGTTAGGGCAGTATCTGCCGTAGATCCTGTGGCTAAAAAGAAATTAGCCAAACAGGTTGATACAAAATATAGTGTATGGCAGGGAATTACTGATATGTACAGCACTATTGTAGGAGAAGAAAACGGAAATTCAACAGGCTCATCCACCGGCACCGGAGCTACTCCAAGACAGATAAATTCAACGAAAGATTTTCTTTCAGGATGTCCTGCCGATGTAAAGAATCTGTTCAATTCAGATGGTCAAGCAACAACAACACTTCTTTATAGTCTTGGAAAGCAATTCGATCCTGCTAATCCTTACGATAATAGTACCATTGCTCTTATGCGCGGTCTAATAGGTGATCTGGTATTTTCGTATGAGAATTCCGGTATTGCCGGATCTCCTGGTGCAAAACAGCTTAATATTACATATATTCCACCGTGTGAGCAGAATAAAGGAACATCTATAGACGATTTTTATAGTGGAAATGTATATGTTGAAACCGGAGTAGTACCGGGAAGTACCAGCGGATCATGTTCTAAACTTCCTGTTACCGATGGTAATTTTATTCAGTATATGAATACAAAGATTGATGCTATAGTCAACAAAATTAAATCTGCGCAGCTTCTTGGCACCGACGTTGATTTTGTAAAACACATGCCTACGCCAATCTATTCCGCTATGAAAGCGGCTATTTTGACTAAACAGGAAGGAGCTGTGGGCAGCACGCTTGCCGATATAGGCGCAAGAGCTTATGCCTACGAGTCTTTGAGCGACTTATATGATCGTGTAGAGCATCTGATTGAGTATGGACAATCAACAATATCAGCATCGCCTTCAAAACCTCATTGTCAGGTTGCGCTGCTTGATCCGACATTGGATGCACTAAAAACCATGAGGGCAAATATCCTGAAATATAAGGGTTTGATTGAAAAAGATTATATTGCTCATGCAAACGATACTTTAACATTGCAAGACCTCTCTAAGAACTATGAAATGATTAACGCGCTTGCGAATGAAAAGATTAACAAAACCTTCGGGCTGTAAGAATATCTTGCGATACATTATCATATTGTGCGTATTGACAGCTTTTGCCGGCTTCGTTCAGGCAAAGGTTGTCAATCTCGGCACCTTCGGAAAAACATATCCTATTGTTGAAGAAGATATGCTTACAATGCTTCAGAAACGACTTTCCAAGGTAGATATGAGTAAAGTCTTTACGAAAAAGAAAGTCATTGAGGCTTTTCACAGGTATGAGCATAAACTTTCTTCAGACTTGCCGACTGTCAAAAAAGGCAAGGTGTATAAGGTAAATACTGTTTATACGCTAAACAGAAACATCTATGACGGCAGGGGCAATATACTTTATCCGAAAGGTTATACATTTGATCCTCTTAACTATATTACCGTATTGAAAACCTATGTCATCTTGGATGCTTCGGATAAAAGACAAACGAAGTGGTTTCGTAAATCTAAATATTATCAAAGTGGAATGAGCGAAGTACTAATCACAAAAGGAGATGTTTTGTCTTTGGAGAATAAATGGTCGATGCCGATATTCTATGCAAGCAAGTATATTTTGCGCAGATTGGATATAAGAGCGGTGCCATCTGTAGTTTATGAGAAAAACGGAGGTCTCTATGTTAAAGAAATTCCTATTGCCGATAATTAGTATCATCATTATTCTATCAACTGTTCCTTATGCAAACGCAATTTGCAAGGGAAAGTTTTTTAATCCCATTACCGATGTTGACTGGTGGGGTATGTTTCCAATGAAAATAGGCGGAATTACAGTAGTAAAAGGCAGCGTTGACTCCCCTCATGATTCAACAGGAAGTCCTATATGTATATGCGGAAAGCCTCCTACGATGAGAATAGGATTGAAAGTAAGTTTTTGGGACCCTGCAAGAATAGCGGAAACCAACAAAGACCCGTGGTGTTCGGATATTATAGGAAGCGGGTTGACCGACCATAAAGGCTTTCTCGGCGGAGCAACTAATGCTTCACAAAATCAAAACGGTTCCGATTTTGCGCAGGCTCATTGGATTTGGATTGATATTTTTCAACTTGCCGGAATGGTTCTTGATGCTCACTGTTTTGAAAACGGCGGGTTTGACTATGCCTATTTTACAGAGGTCGATCCGATGTGGAATGATGATATACTAAATTTTATTACAGACCCCGAATCGTTGCTGTTTGCTAATCCGGTAGCTCAAATTGCCTGTTCAGCCGATTCAGTTACCTCAACTCTCGGAGTTCCGCTTGATTATATGTTCTGGTGCATGGGTTCGTGGGGTTCGGCATATCCTCTGACAGGACATTATTCAAGCCAGATTGTTCCTAAGGCAAATGCTGCAATTGCGGCAAGACTGATTTACAGACTTTCAAGACTTCCGGTAGGACTTTGGGACCATGCGACAAATTATTGCAATCCTGTATGGCTGCCGATATGGAGAAAAACGCATTACAGACTTCAGGAAGCCAGACCTCGCAGGTCTGGATTTGTAATACCTCTTGGCAGAACACCGCTTTCCGGATGGGGTTATTTATCTAATCCTCCGATCACAGGCGGAAAAGGAGCAGAAGATAACTTCATGTGGATAGTGTTTGAGGAGAAAAAATGCTGTTTCGGAGTAGGGTTTTGAGAGTTTCACAAGGTTTTGTATCTATTCTGTTGTTTTTGTTTTTGTCAGTTATCAATACGAATGCGGTTGAAATAACTGATTTTAATACTTCAGATGTTGCAAAAGTTATTCAGAATACCAAAAAGAACGAAAAAAAAATACGCATTCCTAAAAACAAATATACAAAACAGATGATAAAAGAGGCTGAAAAATCTAATAAGATATTCAAAAAAAAGATGACGCCTTTGGTGAATAATTACATCAGGGAACTGCTGAACAGCAATCAGTTCTCTACCGCCTTTGATGCCGCAGGCGTCTCTAAAAAAACACAGACAAAAATGAATAAAGCAGTATTGGGCGGAATGCTTAATTATCAAAAACTGTTTATCTTTGTATCTTCTTCTGTCCCTGTTACAACAATTAACCGCTATGTGGCGGATGCGGTTGCTATAGGTTCGCCTAACATAGAAATAGTGATGAGAGGATTAGTCGGTAATGGAAAAAGTTTTACCCCTACCACAAAATTTATCTCAAACTGTTTGAAAATTAATCCATTTTGCGAGGAATCTTGCAAGGTTTATAACTATAGCATCGATATTAATCCTATTTTGTTCAGAAAGTACAAGATTGACAGAGTTCCGGCGTTTGTTTACGATCCGCACTATAAACCATATCATTCCGATAATCCGACCGCAGACAATTATTATAAATTATATGGCGATGTTTCATTAAAGTTCGTCATTAACAGGATCAGAAAATATGGCAATATTCAGTAGAAAGCCAAAAGAAAATACAATCATTCTTGGAGAGGGATACCGGGTAAACGATAAAACGCGCAAACCTGCGTTAATCCGTTTACCGGACTCCTCTCGCAGGGGACACTTCTGGTGTTTCGGAACAACAAGAGTCGGAAAAACCAAATTATTATCAAATCTCGTGGAACAGGATATAGATGCAGGAAAGTCCGTTATCGTTATAGACCCTAAAGGTGATTTTGATTTGATGAATTCCGTAGTTGAACGTTATCTTAAATTTAAAGACGAATACGACTTTGTGTTTATTATCCCCGTTTTTCCTGAATTCAGCGATACCATCAATCCGCTTGCCGACTATTATATGCCTGAGGAACTTGTAGGGCATATTGTCAGCGGTGTTGATGTTGGAAAGGAAGCGTTCTTTTTTAATGTTGCCTACGAAATCAGTCTTGTGATAGTTCAATCTATGCTTATGCTCGATAAAAAAGGGTTTACGCTGCTGGATGTAAAAAATTATATTTCAAAAGATGCTTTAACCAAATTGAAACTTGAAGTCGAAGCTACAGAAAAGGAAGGATGCAAACAACTCGGGTCGGATATTCAAAAAATTCTTGATTCGCCGACAGACTACTACTCTAAAATATCTTCATCTTTGCGTGTATCTCTTACGGAATTAACAAGCGGCAATATCGGCAAGATTGTCGGACAAACAAAGGAAAACAGATTTATCAAAAGGCTCGAATCGGGCAAAAAACTTATTATGCTTGTTCAAACCGGTTCTATGCTTACAAGAAAAGCATCTTTCACATTAAGCAAGGTTATAGTATCGATGATACACAGTTTTGCAGGAAGGATGTTTGCATCTAACAAAAAGATTAAAAATGGTCTGTCGCTTTACATAGACGAAGCACAAAGCGTTTTGTATTCGGGCATTGAGGACCTGCTCGCAAAAGCCGGAGGAGCAAATATTTTTGTTCACGGATTTTGCCAGTCCATAAACCAAATATATGCCGGTATCGGCAAAGACAGGGGAAAATCAATTCTCGATAATACAAATACAAAACTGTTTTTCAGAGTGCCGGACAGCGATACGGCAAAATATGTTTCCAATTATTTTGGAACATTTACGAATTCTACCCCGATATTGTCCTCAGGCGGAGGATTTACCACAAGAACAAAAGAAGATTATTATGTAAAGCCCGAGAAATTGTTGGACCTTAAAGAAAGAGTTTTTTATCTTATAACGTATTCCGGCAAATATAAGGCTATTACATTGGATAGCAAAAAACCAAAGATAGAGATTCAGCTTCCTGATGTGCATACCGCTAATCTGCAAAATACGGAAAATTTGCAAAAATAGATGCTTAACATAGTAACGCTGATTGTTTT
>JALWSW010000089.1 GCA_027080125.1 Campylobacterales bacterium
GAGTATAAGCCAAAAAGTTTGTAATCAGCAGGTCACTGGTTCGATTCCAGCCGCCGGCTCCAGAATTTCGGTTGTTGCTTTTTTGTTTTTATCTTTTCTCTCAGACCTTATGGTTTCTTGAATTTTAATCTTTAGATGCAATAATGAAAGATATGCAGAAAATTGTTATCGAAGGAAGAAGGTCATTAGAAGGTGTTGTAAATATAAGCGGGTCAAAAAACGCATCGCTTCCGATTATGGCAGCAACGTTATTGACATCTGAGATATGCAGCATTAGAAATCTTCCGAATTTGCGCGATATCGACAGTTTTTCGGAATTGATGAACTCATTTGGTGCAAATATAGATAAATTAGATCATGCGATAAATATCTGTTGTGACAATATAAACAATCTTACGGCTCATTACGATCTGGTAAAAAAGATGAGAGCCTCGATACTTGTTTTGGGTCCTATGGTTGCCAGATTCGCAAGAGCAAAGGTATCATTGCCGGGAGGATGCGCAATCGGACTCAGACCTATCAATCTTCATATAGATGCCTTGAAAAAGATGGGAGCGACAGGCAGCGTGGAGAAAGGTTACATCATTTTGGAGGCACCTTCGGGATTGCATGGAGCCGATATCTATTTTCCTAAAATTACCGTAACCGGTACAGAGAATATTCTTATGGCTGCAAGCTTGGCGAAAGGAAGAACTATTATTCACAATGCGGCAAAAGAGCCGGAGGTGGTTGCTCTTGCTAATATTTTGAATAAAATGGGTGCATATATATATGGAGCTGGCACCGATAAAATTGTTGTTGATGGGGTAGAACGGTTGGGAGGATTTGAGGAGGCTGTCATTTACGACCGGATAGAAACCGGCACCTTTATTGCTGCGGTTGCTGCTGCAAAAGGTGAGGTTTTGTTAAAAAATGCAAAGATTGATATGCTTGAATGTCCGGTTTCCATATTTGATGAGATGGGAGTGATTATAGAGAAAACCGAGAAGGGGGTAAAGGTAAGTTGCGATAAAGGATTAAAACCTGCAAATATCTACACTGCCCCATATCCGGGATTTCCGACCGATCTTCAGGCTCAGATTATGGCAGACCTTTCATTGGCATATGGCACGAGCATAATAAACGAAAATATATTTGAAAACCGTTTTATGCATGTTGCAGAACTTTCAAGGATGGGAGCAGATATAAAAGTAAGCGGTAAACAGGCTGTCGTAAAAGGAGTAAAACATTTGACAGGAGCAAATGTGATGGCAACGGATTTAAGAGCATCGGCATCTCTTGTTGTTGCAGGACTTGCTGCAAATGGAACAACCGTTATTGACAGGGCATATCATATAGACAGGGGCTATGAGTCGATAGAAAAAAAACTTCAAGCTGTAGGTGCCCGGATATGGAGAGAATCGTAATATGAATAGTAGAATAAGAATTGCAGTGCCAAAGGGAAGACTGTTTGATAAATCGATAGAGATTTTGAAAAAATCGGGAATAGAGTTTGCCGAACGCTCCGAAAGAAAGCTATCGGTAGATGCGACCAATTTCCCCTTGTCAATGTTGATTGTGAGGGCAAAAGATGTAATTACTTATGTCGAATATAAGGCGTGCGACATAGGAATTGTCGGGTTGGATCTTATAAAGGAGTATGAGCCTAACCTTCTCAAACTTGCCGATCTTGGTTTTGGAAAATGTAAGATGGTTGTTGCCGAGCCTGTAAACAAAAAACAATATTGGCGACCTGTAAAACGGGTGGCTACGAAATTTCCTCATGTTGCCGAAACCTTTTTTGCGAAAACAGGGTTGCCGGTTGAGATCATCAATCTTTACGGATCAATCGAACTTGCTCCGCTTTATGGATTGGCAGATCAGATAGTTGATATTGTTGATACCGGAAGAACGCTCAAGGAAAACAATCTTTATGTTGTGGAGGAGATTTTTAGCTCTTCGGCGCAGCTTGTTGCCAATCCTGTCCTTTACAAGATTAATCATAGGTCAATCGATGAGATTACAAAACGATTCACTGTCCTTTGACGATTTATTAAATTTTATGAAGTATGCGCGCTCTACTATGGGTTTTTGCTGGATGAAATCAAATCCTGATAAAAATAGCAGACTCACCGGTCTGAAAGAAAAGGTTTATGCCTGCGCACTTTGCGAGATTGCAAAAACAAGACATAACAGTGTCTTTGGCGAGGGCAATCCTGATGCAGATATTATGTTTATAGGCGAAGGACCGGGCGAGCAGGAGGATCTCAGCGGACGTCCGTTTGTCGGCAGAGCGGGAAAACTTTTGAATAAGTTGCTCAGTTCGGTGGGAATAAAAAGGGAATCGGTATATATTGCCAATATTATAAAATGCAGACCGCCCGGCAATAGAAATCCGTCAGAGAGCGAAATAACAAACTGCACGCCATATCTTAATCGTCAGATTGAGATAATTTCCCCCAAACTGCTCTTTGGGCTGGGAAAATTTGCCGCATCCTATCTGTTTGAGGCAGATATCCCGATAGGTAAACTCAGAGGCAGGTATATCAAAAAAGGCGAGGTTGTTATCAGCTGCAGCTATCATCCTGCCTATCTTTTGCGAAATCCTTCCGCAAGCGAACTGTTTATCGATGACTTAAAAAAGGCAATAAGATGTATAGATTTATAAACCATTTTGCCGTTTTATTTTTGTTGCTCATTTTTGTTCCGGCCGCCTATCCGTCTCAAATCGGATTTTTGGCTCCTTTGACCGGAAAATATGCAAACTTTAGTGAAGAGTTTCTGAAAGGCGCTTCGATAGCGGCATATCTTGATAACAGCAGCATCATTGTTGCAGACAATCAGGGCAAACCATTTTACACCAACTATCAGCTGAGATGGCTTGTTGGTAAAGGTATAAATAAAATCATAGGTCCCATCTTTTACATAAATGCAAAATCAATTAAACAGTTACTGAAGCAGTATAATGTTGTTGCTGCTGTTCCTTCCGGGGCCAAAGGAAAAATGTTCATCTCTCTTTCTATCAGCAGCGATATTGCCAATCTGATGGCAGAGCTTGCCATAAAAAGCGGTGCAAAAACCATCAGTATAATCTATCCGCGAAACGAGAAATTCAAAACTGAAATTGCTAAAAAGTTCTATTCGTTTGTCTTGTCGCAAAATCGCATAGTCAAACTGAACGCTTTCGATACGAACAACCCCACTCTTCTGAATTTTGTAAAAAAAAGCTTTAATATCCGCAAAACGGGAAAAGATCAGTTCAGTTGCGATTTGCCGGATCTGGTTTTTCTTGACAGCTCGATTGAAAATGGTAAAAAACTGTTGTCGCTGTTTAAATATTATGAATGTATGCCCGAAACGATACTTGTTTTGCCGTTTTGGTATGATAATGCGGTTTTAAAGTCGGATTCCTCATTAACAAAAAATGTTGTAGTAGCCTCGATTTTTTATAAACAGAAAGATAGTCTCTCGAAACAATTTTTCGAGCTGTTTGTCAAGCGGTTCGGATACAAACCGACGATTGCAAATGTTGTTGGCTTTGATATGGCGTTTTATCTTATAAATCACGAAAAAGCCGGCAATGAGCAAATTAAAGGTATCAGCACGCTTGTTCCCGGTTTTGGTCCCAAAAGTCTGATTTTTTTGAAAATAAAGGAGCATCGATTTGTCAAGGCGGAGAACTTACAGAATAGGTAATAAAGAGATAATCGTTGAGGTGGGAAGTAATCTTGCCCATGCGCTAACCGAGTTTTTATTGGAAAAAAAGTTTTGCAAGCTGTTTCTGCTTTCAAATGAAACGGTGTTTCCCCTTTGGGGCACCAAGATTATGAGAGCGCTTGCAAACGCCGGTTTTGAAGTAGAAAAAATTATTGTAAAAGACGGAGAACAGTATAAGAATCTTGAGACCGTGAAATCGATTTTAAAGCAGCTTATATTATCAGGTGCTGAAAGAACATCGATTTTGATAAGTTTGGGCGGAGGAGTTATCACCGATATCGGGGGCTTTACCGCAAGTATTCTTTTGAGAGGTATCCCTGTTATTCATTATCCTACGACTCTTCTTTCTCAGGTTGATGCGGCTTTGGGGGGAAAAACAGGTGTTGATTTTTATGGGTTTAAAAATATGGTTGGAAGCTTCTATCAACCTGATGCAATCTTTTGTGATTTGAAAACCTTAACTACTCTTGAGAACAAACAGATATCAAATGCTATGGCTGAGATTATCAAATATGCTTTGACCGGAGAAGAGGTCATTTATGATATTTTGCATAAAAATAATCCTGATAATGTAATGACCGTCGCGGAAGAATTGGTAGATAGATCTGTTAATAGAAAGCTTGGTATAGTTGCTGAGGATGAGAAGGAAGCTGGCAAAAGGGAGCTCTTGAATTTCGGACACACCTTCGGACATGCCGTTGAATCGGCAAGTTCATTCAAACTGCTTCATGGTCAGGCAGTTGCGATTGGTATGAGTTTTGCTTTATTTTACTCAATGGAAAAAGGGTATATAACAAGAGAATGGTTTGGATTGGCTGAAAAACTGATAGAAAGCTATGGACTTAAAACTTCGATTCCGCCTGAAATCAAAATCGATGATATTTTCGATTTTATGGCAAAGGATAAAAAAAGAAGAGGCGGAAATCTCCGTTTTGTCTTTGCCAAAGGCAAAGGTGCTGTTGTGGAGGATGCAGGCAATATTAAAAACGTAATTGACAGGTTTATCATATACAAAACAGATGGCTTGGATAAAAGGTAGTTAAACTATTGCAAAGCATATTTTATCGTGCTAATATTGCGGCGGAATTTATGCCGCATGAGGTTAGGGTTATATTGCTAAAATATATGTTTTAAACAATATGAGGTTTGCGATTTTGAAAAGTCAGGAAAGTTATGCATGGAAGGCAAAACGATTTTGTGTCTTGGCAATCGGATTGTCACTTGTGCTATCCGGATGTTCGGTAGCAAAGCGATATATGGCAACTGATACTGCATTTGAGAACCGAATTGAATATAATACGAGAGACACAAGGGTTTATAACGATTTAAAGACGGTTGCAATTGGCTCGGCTTTGTTAATTGATAAGCGATTTGCAGATGGATATCTTGAACTCTACAAAACCAGAGTGCAACCCACCGATGAGCAATTTCAGAAGGTAAAAACCAGGCTTTACGGTTATCTGGACAAAACAACTTTTTTGATAAATTTTTATAGCCCGGAAGCTGCATTTTCAAATTTGGACGGAAATTCTAAATGGCAGATCAGCTTCAGCGTAGATGGCAAAAAACTGTATCCTATAGAAATAAAAGAAAGTAAACCGGAGGATTGGAGTTATCTTTCCGATATCAACAGATGGGACAGGCGCTATATCGTAAGATTTGATACGACAAAAGTCAGAGGCGTTGTGACTGTTTCATCAATTCTCGGAGAACTTAGGTTTGATTTTAGAAATTTCAGAAGATAACGCCTTCAACAGGTATAAAATAGAATAAGAACAGCAAGGAGTGCGTATTTATGTATTGCATAAAAAGGAAAAAACAGTGGTCTGAAAAGGTCTTTACATACTGGATAGAGGCTCCATGGGTGGCAAGAGCAGCCAAGCCCGGACAGTTTCTTGCAACAATAAACAGTCCGAAGGGCGAAAGGATTCCAATGACTATCGTTGATATTGACGGGGATACGATCGAGATACTTTTTCAGGTTATAGGCAAAAGCACGCTTGAGCTTTCGCGCATGAACGAAGGTGACAGTCTTTATGCGGTTGTAGGTCCTTTGGGTAATCCGTCTGAGCTTCAAAAGTTTGACGGGCCGGTGATTTTCGTTGCCGGAGGAATCGGCGTGGGACCGGTTTATCCTATTGCGAAAAAAGCGAAAGAGATGGGCAATAAGGTTATCTCCATAATGGGCGCGCGTTCAAAATCACTGCTTGTAATGACCGAGCAGATGAAAGAGGTATCCGATGAGCTTTTGATTTCAACCGATGACGGAAGCTACGGCAGAAAAGGGTTTGTGACAGATCTTCTCAAAGAGGTTTTTGAAAGGGAGGAGAAACCTTCTCATATCTGGGCTATCGGACCTGCGATTATGATGAAATTTGTAAGTCTTACCGCAAAACCGTTTGGTGTGCCTTTGACCGTGAGTCTTAATCCGATTATGATTGATGCTACCGGAATGTGCGGTGTGTGCAGGGTTTATGTAAACGGCAAGAATCGTCTTGCCTGTGTGGATGGACCCGAGTTTGACGGATATGCGGTTGATTACGATAGTTTTATGGAACGATTAACGCAATATCGGGAAAAAGAGGCAATTGCGCTGAAGCGATATATAGAGGCGGAGGGATAAGATGGCTGATATGCTACCTATTAAAGAACGTTTGAAGATAAAGCGTCACGAGATGCCTGCTCTTGACCCTAAGGAAAGAAGTAAAAATTTTGAAGAGGTTCCTACAGGATACAGTATAGAGGATGCGATTAGCGAGGCTCAGAGATGTCTGCAATGCAAAGTGCCTACTTGCATGGACGGCTGTCCCGCTCAAGTCAGGATTCCCCATTTTATCAAGGCTATTGTAGCTGAGGATTTCGAAAAGGCTTTGGAAGAGCTGAAAATAACAAATGCGCTTCCTGCGGTATGCGGAAGGGTTTGCCCGCAGGAGACTCAATGCGAGGGAACTTGCGTTTTGGAAAAGCAGAAAAGACCTGTTGCAATCGGAAGACTTGAGCGGTTTGTTGCTGATTGGAACAGAAAAAATGTCGAATATAAGCCTCCCTCATGTCCGTCTGAGACAGAAATAAAAGGAAGGGTGGCTATTGTCGGCTCAGGACCTGCGGGTATAGCGTGTGCTGCTGATCTTTCTAAAATGTGCTATGATGTTACCGTTTTTGAGGCGCTTCATAAGGTCGGAGGTGTTTTAAGATACGGAATTCCAGATTTCAGATTGCCCAAGGATATCTTGGATAGTGAGATTA
>JALWSW010000090.1 GCA_027080125.1 Campylobacterales bacterium
TGCATTTTTGAGAAAAAATCCTTTTGTTTCCGGCTTATATTCGGCAAGCATGCAGTTGTATTTGATCGCATACCTATGAAAAGCGTTGATTTTATCTAATGTTCCAAAACGATTGGCAAGCTCCAACAATTTATCGCTATTCTGAGATATTTTTGCGGTAAGATTGTGCAATATCTTTAGTTTTTCTTCTTTTTCCTTTGCCTTTTGCATAACAAGCAGATTGTTAAGTTCTATTGTTTGCTCAGGATCAATAAATACGGAAGCCCCGGAACCGGAAACATCAATAAGCATTCCTTTTACCAAATGCCTTTTTGCCGCTTTTATTGCTATGCAATATCGATCTTGCCTGATTAAAATTTCGTCTGAGGTTGTCATATCGGACTTTTTGAGACTTCTAAGGAGCGCTCGCTGTTTTTGATATATGCTCTGTCTGAGATTTTCTATTTTTGATATAATTGAGAAAAGAGTATCGGTTGCATTATGCCGAATCTTCCCGTCTTTGATTGTTTTATCTAAAATTTCAAGAGTTTTGATAGGTTTAAGCCGTTCCAGAAACTGCCGCGCCTTTTCATATTTTTTATCAACATCGATACGTATCGATTCTATCGCATGCTGAAAATTGATAATCAGCTGAATCTCATCAGGAGAAAGCACCTGATTTTTTGATTTTTCGATGACCGGAATAATATCCTCAACCGGCTCCAGATTCAGCTCTGATGCTTTAAGAAAATAAAAAAGCTCTCTATTCAGATCGAGATTATAAGCAAGCCTTTCAGGCTCAAATACCGGTTCGCTGGCAGTTATCGAGCGTTTCCCATATATGGTTGACGCAAAGTCGGAAAGAAATTTGATAAACTCGCCAAAATCCAGGTCTTCAAACCGATTTTTATTCAATTAATCCTATCTGTTCCTTTGCCAATTTATCACAAAGTTCATTGAGTTCGTTACCGCTGTGACCTGCCACCTTTATCCATCTGATATTATGCCTTTTGTTAAGCAACGACAACCTTTCCCAAAGCTCTCTGTTTTTTACCGATTTTTTGCCGGCTGTTTTCCAGCCGTTTTTCTTCCAGGCAGCTATCCAACCGGTCATTCCGCCAACCAGATAAGCCGAATCGGTGTAAAGCATCACTTCGCACGGTTCAGTAAGACTCTCAAGCGCCTTTATAGCCGCGGTCAGTTCCATTTTATTGTTGGTTGTCCGGCTGCAAGCGCCTTTGATAATCTTTCTTCTGTCTTTGTATAGAATTATTGCCGCATAGGCGCCTTTACCAGGATTTCCGCTGCATGCACCATCTGTATAGATTGTTACCTTTTTCGGCTGTTTCATTGTGCAGATAATACTCAAACAGCCCATTTTTTCAAGCAAATTATCAATCAATGGAAACACGCCTCTGGCGTTCCTCGCATAACAGGTGTGGGATAAGACTGCCACGCGCCTACGGCGCTCGCAGTGACAAAAGAATAAAGTGGCTCTCGAAGTGACGAAAGAGCGTAAAGAATGACCTTATTTGATAAAAGATTCTTATTATTTTATAGTAACGGGAATTCTGCCGGAATCGGCAAGATATTCAAGATACCGGTTGTAGGAATCGGTTATCTCATCCATAGTGTCACCGGCAAATTTATTAAGAAAAAACCGAGACAAAACAATTGCAACGGATGAT
>JALWSW010000091.1 GCA_027080125.1 Campylobacterales bacterium
GAAGTATCGCTTCGGCAAAAAGTCTGGCGTGTTTCATAGATTTTGCCTCAAAATGAGTAATGATGACCGTTCCTTCCCCCTCAAACATATTCTTCTTTCTTTCCACCTTCATATCTTCTTGATGAATAATCATATTTTATACCCCCTGTAAAAAATTCGCTATATGATAAAAGATTTTTCTCTAGTTCATAATGCGGTGACTTTATTTCGTCCGTTTTTCTTTGATTGGTATAATGCCCGATCCATCCTCTCAAGTGCCTTAACGGGAATCTCATCTTGCTCGTCTTCTGCTTTGCATTCGGTTACGCCAAATGAAGCGGTCACAGAAAATAGTTTTTCTTTTACTTGAAATTTAAGTTTTGATATGCAGTATCTGAATTTTTCCGCGAGTATCATAGCTTGTTCCCTGTTTGTTGCCGGACATATAACAATCATCTCCTCGCCTCCGTATCTGACGGCTGTGTCGGAGGAGCGTGAAGAATCTCTAAGCAATTCCGCTATGTTTGATAGCACAATATCTCCTGATATGTGACCGTATGTATCGTTTACATTTTTAAATCTATCAATATCGGCAATCATAACCGATAGTGGTATGCTGTATCGTTTGAGTCTGTAAAACTCTCTTTTTAAAACCATATTCATAAACCGCCTGTTCAGAAGTCCCGTTAGAGGATCTTTGAATATCATATCTGCAATATTATTTAAAATTTTTTCATCGCCTTTGAGTCTCTCTTTTGTTTGATTTAATTTGGAAAGATATTGAATTGTTTCATTCGACAGCTCGCTGAGCTTTTTGCTTGTTTTGATTTTGTTGCTGTATTGTGATGTAGCCGAGAGTAATTGTTTAACCTTTTCGGAAATGCTGCTGTGAACCTTTGATAAATCTTCAGATCTTTTGGTTTCAAGGGTTTTTTGCTGATTTTCTACAAAAAGCCCCGAATCAAACATTTCAAGGTCTTTATCCTTAAATCCGAGTTTTTTTGCTATCTTTTTGAATAATGTTTTGTAGGTTGTCGGAACGAGTCTTTTTTTGTGCTCTTGCGCAAATTTATATACTTCGGAACTGATATTTTTTACGGCTATATCAATATCAAGTTTGTTCATTTGTTTGATCGTGCCTTTGTAAAAGCATCTTGACCCCCTTTATTTTGTATATTGTCTTTGCCCCCGCTTTTATTTCAACGCAAAAGTATATATGCTGTGGCTCTTTTGTAAATATTAAATTTGATGAAAATGGATTTGCTATTAAATCTATAAAATAGTGATAGCTTTGATTGCGCCAAATATTATAAATTTATAAGACTTTCCGTTGAAAAAATCATTTTTGATGCTATAAAAAAAATTATGATTAAGGGATTTTTAATAATTTTCACACTACTTTTTTTGGGTGATTCGATTAGTAATCTTTTTAGCATCCCGATACCCGGAAATGTTATAGGTATGATTCTTATGACCGTTGCCCTAAAATATAAAATTGTCAAGCTTGAGGATATAAAACCGGTTTCAGATGTTCTGGTTAATAATCTTGCATTCTTTTTTATCCCGCCCGGTGTTGGGGTGATGGTATATTACAACCTTATAAAAAACGAGTTTATCCCGATAGTTGCGGCATGGTTTTTAAGCACGCTTCTGGTGTTTACTGTTGTCGGCAAACTTCAAGACAAATTGAGCAGGAAAAATGGGAATAATTAGCGATCCGATCTTCTCAATTGCAATAACCTTTTTTGTATATTTTCTTGCTCAAAAAATATATCGCAGGTATAATTTTATGCTGTTTAATCCTATTTTACTTTCCATAGTTGCAATAATAGTTCTGCTTAAGACCGTAGGTATTGATTTTCAAACATATAATAAAGGCGGAAGATTTATCAGTTTTTTTCTGGGTCCATCGGTTATAGCGCTTGGCGTTCCTCTCTATGTTCGTTTTGAGGAGATAAGAAAAAAAGGGGGATTGTCGATAATAGTGTCTATTGCAATAGGAAGTGTCGTGGGAATATTATCTGCTGCGCTAACGGCAAAGCTTCTTGGAGCTTCAAAATCGGTGGTGGCTTCAATTGCGCCAAAATCGGTTACCACTCCGATTGCTATGGGTATAACGGAAAAGATAGGTGGTATTCCCTCGCTGACCGCGGCAATTGTTGTTGCAACTGGTATTCTGGGAGCAGTGATAGGACCGGCATTTTTAAGATTTATTGGTGTTAAAAGCAAAGTGGCATTTGGACTTGCAATGGGAAGCGCTTCTCATGGAATAGGCACTGCCAGAGCTTTTCAGGAAGGTGAGTTGGAAGGAGCTG
Source organism: Campylobacterales bacterium (assembly GCA_027080125.1). GTDB lineage: Bacteria > Campylobacterota_A > Desulfurellia > JAADFJ01 > JAADFJ01 > JAADFJ01. Next base: position 2,295 of record JALWSW010000091.1, read on the forward strand.
TCAGCTCTCTTGCGATCGGTTTGAACGGGATAGCAACGGCAATCATCACGCCCCTTCTGTTTTATCTAATCTATAAGCTGTAATCAATAAAACCGATTATATATAATATTCATCGGAAACGGTCATTCTTTTTAATTTATCGAGATTTATTGATTTTAATGTATTGACAATTGCCGATTTTAGTTTGCTATAGACGTATGTTGTTTTCTGATTAGAATTTTCAAAGCTGATATTTCCCTCCAATATGTTAAAAAGCTCAAGAGCTGTTATCGCGGACGGATTGATCTTTAGCATATAGCCGCCTCCTGCTCCGGCTTTTGATTCGATGATGCCGGAGTTTTTCAGCAATTTCATTACAATTTCAAGATATTTATACGGGATATTTTCATTTTCCGCTATCTCTTTTTTTGATACTGCCCTGACCTTATAATATGATGCCAGATAGATGGCTGCTATCAATCCGAACTCAAACCGTTTTGATATTCTCATAATCTAAATTGTATCAAGAAACATTATATTTACAAATTTGCAAACTTAATCCAATCTGGTAACATTTCTGCCATGAAGGAAAAAATTGTTATGCTAATTTATAATCTGCTTTTGCTGATTTTATCTTTTCTGATTCTGCCGCTATTTTTCGTAAATCAGATAAGACACAAAAAGAATCCCCTGGTTCATTTTGGCAAAGGGCTTAAGATTTCAAAAGAGCCCGGCAAGCCGATTTGGATTCATGCGGTTTCGGTTGGCGAGGTGCATCTGCTAAAGCCGCTGGTTGAACTTTTGCTCAAAAAAGGCAACAGAATTGTAATTTCGACTGTGACTGAAACGGGAAACGGCGCCGCAAGGCGTCTTTTTGGTGATTCTGTGGATATTATCTATTTTCCGATAGATTATTTTTGGGTTGTTAAAAGTTATATCAATAGAATTAATCCCAAACTTGTTTTACTTGTTGAAACGGAGATTTGGCCTAATTTTTTATATCAGATACATTCAAAAAATATTCCGGTTGTTTTAATAAACGGGCGTATATCAATACGCTCGTCGCTTTGGTATAAACGTTTTTCATTCTTTTTTAAGCCTTTGATAAATAAGTTTAATCTTATATGCGTTCAGAATGAAGAGGAGAAAAAACATTTCTCCGAATATGCGGATAGCTCGAAAATTTATGTAACCGGCAACATAAAATATTCTAATATAATGAAATCGAAATGCAAAATTGCCAAGCCGGAAAACAAGATTGTTTTGATAGCGGGCAGCACGCACGAAAATGAGGAGGAGATGATCTTTAGTGTGTATAAAAAAATAAGCAGAAAGAAAGATGTTTTTTTGATTGTTGCGCCTCGTCACATAGAACGGGTAGAAGATGTTGCTAAGTTGGCAAAAAGATTCGATATATCGACAGGCTTTCTGTCTTGCTTCAGGAGTTACGATTTCGATGCGCTTATTGTGGATACTATAGGCGATTTGTCGTCACTTTACGGTATTGCTGATATTGCCTTTATCGGAGGAAGTATGATAAAAAGAGGAGGACATAATCCGCTTGAGGCATGTTTATATTCGATTCCTGTTGTAACCGGCAGTTATTATTTTAATTTCAATGAGATTGTCGGTGAACTCAAAGATAATAAAGCAATTATGATAGCTGAAAATGAAGCGGATCTTGCCGATAAAATTGTTGATTTGATAACCGATGAGATCAGGAGAAAAGAGATGGGCAGGGCTGGTTTTGAGGTGCTAAGAGGTCATCTTGACAATCTTGGTAAAACTATTAATCTCATAGCAGATTATTTATGAGATATATAAAACCTAACCTTCTGTTTCTATTTTTGCCGTTGGCTTTTATGCCGGATTTTGCAATAGAGCTTGCCGGTTCTTTTTTTGGAACAATCGGGTATCTGATGATAAAAGGCAGGCGAAAAACTGCTATCCTCAATGCTTCATTTATCATACGCGATAAATTCAACAAAAAAACAGCAAAAAAGATAGCAAGAAAAAGTTTCAAGAATTTTGTCGCAAACACTATGTATGCTATCAAATTTTATTTTCGCTCAGAGGATTATCTGAAAAAACATATTAAAATCGAAAATAATACTTACAAACTTTCAGATCTGGATGGTGGAATTGCGGTTTTCAGTCATCTGGGAAACTGGGAATTGATACCTCAGATTGCCTGCTATATGCATCTCAAGGGCTCGGCAATATACAGGCCTATAGACAGTCCGTTAGCCGACAAGCTCATAAAAATTATAAGAAAAAAAGGTAAAATTGCATTGATACCAAAAAAAGGTGCAGTATTAAAATCGATGGCGTTATTAAGAGAAGGCTATTTTGTGGGTATAGACGGAGACCAAAACGTATCGAGAAACGAAGGCATTGAGTCTGATTTTCTCGGCTTAAAGACGTATACATCTAAGTTGCCGGCTTTGCTTGCCATCAGAAGCCGAAAGAAAATCTATCCCATATTTTTAATATCAGAACGACCCGGACACTATAGGTTTATAGTGGAACAAGAGATTGTTGCTCCCGAGAATTTAAGTAACGATTTGGCAATAAGAGAAATTACCGAAAAGATTAATCGGATAATCGGAGAATATGTTGCAAAATATCCTGATCAATGGCTTTTGATGCACAGGCGTTGGAAAAACAGAGAGAATGAACTCAAGTCTGTTTTCAGGAAGCTGAGCCGTTGAGATAAGATGAAGATCATTTTTAGACTGCTCAGATATATGAAGCCCTATGTTGGTAGGATTTTGCTGAGCATGATATTCATGGCAGGAGTCGGGCTGATGACCGGGCTTTCTGCTTGGCTTATCAAACCTGCTATGGATAAAATATTTATCGCAAAAGATATAAAAATGGCTTATCTTATACCGATTGCTCTGATATTGGTTTTTGTTTTCAAGGGTATTTTTAGATATTTCCAGGGATATCTTATGAAATATACTGAAGAGCGTGTGGTGATGCAGATCAGAGATGAACTTGTAGAACATCTTCATAAGTTGCCGATGTCGTTTTCCGAACGGTGGAAAACAGGCGAACTGGTAAGCAGGGTAACAAACGATATAAACAAGCTTCAAAGCTCTATTTCAACATTTGCAACGTTTGTTCTTCAAATTTTCAATGTTATTGCGCTGATTGCGGTGGTAATTTTGCAGAATTGGAAACTGGGAATTATTGCAACAGTGGTTTTGCCGATAGCAGTCATTCCTATTGTTCATTTTGGAAAAAAACTTCGTCGTATAGGAAGAAAAACCCAGGAATCGGTTGCAGATATGATGAATATCCTTCAGGAGGAAATAACCGGCATCAAAACCATTCAGGCATTTCTCAGAGAAAAAGCAATGCTTGAGCGATTTAAACGAATAAACAGACAATATTACAATGTTACGATGAAAGCTGCCAGATCATCAATAATGTCTTCTCCTGTAACAGAAGCGATAGGGGCGCTCGGGCTTGCTGTTGTGATCTGGATAGGCGGAAAAGAGGTTATTGACGGAGCAATGACTCCGGGAGCATTTTCATCGTTTATAGCTGCCAGCATGATGCTCTATGATCCGGCAAAGCGTCTTACAAATGCCAACAACAGCATTCAGCAAGGTTTAGCGGCTGCTGAAAGGGTGTTTTTTATAATGGATATAGAGCCTGAGATAAAAAACAGAGACGATTCGATAATTCTTAAAAATGATCCTGACCGGATAGAGTTTAAGAATGTCTATATGAGATATGCTAAAGAAGAAGAATATGTGCTAAAGGATATAAGTTTCAGCGTTAAAAAAGGGCAAAAGGTGGCAATTGTAGGTCCTACCGGATCAGGCAAAACCAGTATGATGGATCTTTTGTTGCGCTTTTATGATCCTGAAAGAGGCTCCATACTTTTTGATAACATCGATATAAGAACCTTTACACTTAAAAGCCTGAGAGATAAGATTTCCATAGTCATTCAGGATATATTTCTTTTTAATGATACAGTTGCAAACAATATCTCTTTTGGCGACAGCAAGATATCGCTTGAAGCTATAAAATCTGCCGCCGCGGCAGCTTATGCGGATAAGTTTATAGAAAAGCTGCCGGATAAATACAATACTGTTGTTGGAGACAGGGGAGTGCGGCTTTCCGGAGGCGAGCGCCAAAGAATCTCGATTGCGAGGGCGATTTTGAGAAACTCGCCGATACTGATACTTGATGAGGCAACAAGCGCGCTTGATTCGATGGCTGAGGAAATAGTTCAGCAGGCTATAGATAATCTGGTTAAAAACAGAACGGTTTTTACGATTGCGCACAGGCTTTCGACCGTAAGAGATGCAGACTTTATTCTTGTTTTAAATAATGGAAAGATAGAGGCAATAGGCAAACATGATGAGTTGTTGAAAAGCAGCTCACTTTATAGACGACTTTACGAGCTTCAGGCAGATGGCAAAAATTCTGGTTAGACTTCCCAATTGGATAGGAGATACTGTTATGAGTTTACCTGCACTGAAGAGTATAATCGCTCATTACAAAAATGACAAAATAGCACTTTTATCAAGAGGTTTGGTGCTGGATCTTTTTAAAGGCGACAAGCGATTTTTCAAGCTGTATCCAATTGATAGTGGTAAATTAAAAACCTTGT
>JALWSW010000092.1 GCA_027080125.1 Campylobacterales bacterium
GAAATATTCGTAGACGCGACCGAGAATATCCTTGGAGCGCGAGACTTCGTCGCCTAACCCGATGTTGCCGATGATATCGATAAGTTCACCGAGACGGTGTTTGTCCAGTGCCGGCCGGGAGTAATTTTTGGGAAGCACGCCCTTAAGAGACGGGTTTTCCTTCTCAATGGCGACCATTGCATCGTCAATGAGCTTACCGATGGTTGGTTGTTTAGCCCCGGCCTGCAGCTTATCCCACCGCGCTTCCTTTGGTACCCAGAAAATGTTTTCGGCGGAGTACTCATCGCGATCTTCTGGATCGGTGTAAGCAGTGTCTTGCCGGGCAGCCAAATCGTCATACTTGGCCTGGAAAGCATCCGATATGTATTTGAGGAAGATCAAACCGAGAACGACGTGCTTGTACTCAGCCGCGTCCATGTGGCCGCGCATCTTGTCGGCCATTTCCCATAGCTTGTTCTCAAAACCAAGGTTGGCACCGTTGTTGGTTTTGCTCATTTCTTGCCTCCAGACAGTTTTAGTTTGCCCTGCCTAACCATTTTGGCGCAGAAGGAATCAAACTGCGCTTTGGCCAGCTTCGAGGGCTTGACCTGCCCGTTTTCCCATCGGTTCACCGTGGCGAAACTGATTCCGAGCTCGCGGGCTAGATCTTCCTGACTGAGGCTAAGCTGCCTTCGAACTTCCTTCACCAGTGCGGGTAAATCTTGGTTATCGATAGTCATTATCCCTTCCTCTTTCAGCGGTCGACGCGCATCTTAAATCACAAACAACATAGTATATAACTCGTGTTATATCAGATGCAAGGGAAAAATCAAGAAAATTCATGAGAAACTGGAACGATAAAAATGGGAGTAGTCTGGAAGGAAACGGGGTGATGTCCGTTTATTCAAGGGCTTCAATCAATCCCCTCAACTCGTCAGCAATTGTTTCGTAACGCTCAACCAGGCTGACCAACGCCGCAGATGTTACCGTTTCCAGACAAGAGATACGAAAGGGCATGGTGTATTGCTGGCCAGTCTTTGGGTGCACGTACCGGATATCAACCATATCGCAACCACCGAATCCCTCCCTTGACCGGTAGCTAACGACAGTTCCCACGATGTCCTCGGCTCCATGATGATGAGGATTCTGACGAATAATCACTTTCGTTCCGGGGTCCATTCTTCAATCTCCTTTAGTTGCCAATGTGTTTGGGCATTCAGTGCCTCCTCGCCGACGTAAACCCATGCGACTGTGAAAGAGCCTCGTATGATACTTACCGGAAACAGAACTCTTCTGTAGAAACACCTGCCTTCCGGACTGAACCCCTCCAGCCGATCAATGGCGGGCAGGCGGATTGACTATGACCCCATCGAATGGGTCAAGGGCGAAAAATGCTATCGCTGCCGGTTCCGTATCCTGCCCGAGAGCGCCGACGATTATTGATATTCCCCGCCGGGAAATCCGCATTAATCACACTTCCTAAACCCTGCGACGGACTTTTGGTTCGAAAATTCGGGTGCTTTTTCACACCACAGGCCGTGTTTCCAAACTTGCGAAAACGGCCGGTCGGCTCAATCCATTGATATAAAAGGGATTGCCCAACCGGACGAGCTTCGGACTTCGTCCCAAGAATTCAGAGAATCCGGGGGCAAACAGAGAATTAAGGCTAAGAAAAGAGGGAGAATCAGGCGGGTGGAGAACGGGTCGCAAAAGATGTAAAACAGGCGCAAACCCTTTGAAAATAAGGGGAAATAGAAAACCCGTCGTCCCGGAGAAGACCTGCGGAGAGACGGGTTGTCTTTTTTCAAATGGTGGAGGTGGCGGGAATCGAACCCGCGTCCAGTAAATGGCCACCCGATGAACGCTACATGCTTAGTCATCTTTGAGTGTAAGATTTTACCTTTAAGATGACAAATCGGTAAAATCTTTGGCGCTATGATACAGATTCGAAGCCTCAGCGCCTCATGCTTCGAATCGCCTCCCTTTTAATTAGAGATCAAAAGACACCTCGGGAGGTTAAGTTGTCAGTGATCCCTTAGCCGCCTAAGCAGCTAACGCGTAACTATTTTCGTCTGCGTTTATTCTTTTGCACCAATTTGACAAGCCGGTGCGGGCTTGGCATGCTTTCATCTTCCTCCATTTCTGTCGAGTCCAGTCACCCCCTTTATTTGTCTGAGAGCGTCTCTATTTTGATCTTTTTTCTTCAGGTCTTCGCGTTTGTCATACAGCTTTTTACCCTTTGCCAAGGCTATCTCTATCTTAACCTTCCCGTTCCTGAAATATAACCTCAGCGGAACAATTGTCAATCCGGTTTTTTTCAGCTCCGAGGCAATCTTTATTATCTCCCTTTTATGCATCAGGAGCTTCCTGTCTCTATCAGGATCAGGCGCAAAGCTACCGCTGTTAGGATATACCGCAATATGAAGACCTGTTATAAATAGCTCACCCTTATCCAGATAGACATATCCGTCCTTTAAAGATGCTTTTCCGGAGCGAATCGATTTTACCTCCGAACCAAGAAGTACGATTCCGGCTTCATACTTTTTTAGTATGTTGTAATTGTGAAAAGCTTTTCGATTGGTAAGCGTGATCGATGACTCAGTCTTTGACGACATGGGTTGTGATAAATATCAGCAACTCCTTTCTTGGATGAGTCTCGCTTTCATTTTTAAACAGCCAACCAAAAAAAGGTATCCTTGATAGTCCCGGGATTCCTGATGTGCTATGTGTATCGGTTTTTGTAAACAGACCTCCTAAAACTATTGTGCTGCCGTTTTTGACCACAACATTAGATTGTATAGAGTTCGTATTAATCGGGGGCTCGCCTCCGACAATGTTTGAATAATCCGGCGTATCTTTTGTTGCTTTTATTTTCAAAAGTATGGTTCCGGCAGCAGTCAGGTGAGGAGTGACCTCAAGTTTTAAAGTTGCATCCTTGAAGCTTACCTGCGACAGGCTTGAACCTCCTGATGCAACAACCTCGTGATAAGGTATTTCAACACCTCTTTTTATGGTTCCTTTTTCATTATCAAGCGTTATGATTTTTGGTGTTGAGATGGTTTTTGTGTACCCGTTAAGCTCCCCGAGTGAGAGTTTCAGAGACAAATTATATGTTCCCGATACATTGCCGATTGCAAGACCAATATTACCCAGCGGATTTGCACCCGGAAGATTTACAATAAAATTGTCGCTGTTTGGAACAGAGCCACCCAGAGAACCTGCTCCTGTATTGGCGCCACCTATAGCTATATTGGTTGTGTTGTTCGATAATGAATTTTTAAAGTTTCCTCCCCATTGAATTCCAAAATCTTTTTCGTTTGATTTTGCAACCTCTACAATTCTTGCATCTATCTCGATTATAGGCTTCTTTTTGTCAATCATCTTTACCGCTTTTTTTATTCTTTCCACATTCGCTTTTGTGTCCGAATAGATTATTGCGTTGTTGCTTTTATCTGCAACGATAAATCCATGCCCTTTTGCAGAGCCTGAATAAACGATTTTTTTGATTATCGGAACCGCTGTTGCAGCCTGAACATAACTAAGCGGAATCGTGCCTGTTACAGGTTTTTCAATTACCGATAGCCGTTCTCTTGAGCTAATGGCTGCAATTCTTGCCTGTCTTTCTCTTTCCATCGTTCCTAAGGGAGCTATGCGTATCACGTTTCCTACTTTTTCTTTCTCCAGCCCTTTTTGAGCCATTATAAGATCCAAAAGCTGGTCCCATGGAATATTTTTCACCTTTATGGTAATTTTTCCCTTCACCGAGTCATCGGCAATAATATTAAGTTTGCTGACATCTGCAATAATCCTTATCAAATCTATAACATCTGCATTTTTAACATTTATGCTTATCGGCTTTCCCGTATATTTAGTCTCTCTTTTAATCCTCTTACCGTTCACTATTATCGCTTTTGAAGATTTTTTCGCATCAACAAGCGTAACATAGATATGAGTTGCATCTGAGGAAAAATGTACAAAACCCTGTTTTTTCAATTTTATGTCAATCACAGAGGCATCACCGGCTTTATCGGCTTTTATCACAGATACAATATTTGATCTATCCGAAACATTTTGAGCTGTCTTGGCATTCTCAGATAATCTCGAATTAGCAATTGTAATTTTTATATCTCTTTTTGCTATCTTTTTAGACCAGTTCACGATTTTCTCGGCTCTTATCACAATCTGTTCATAATGTTTTTTGCTTAAAAACAGAATCTCTTTCACCAGAGATTTTCTCATCGGATTTTTCTTAAAGTCAACATCAAATTCCGTTTTATGTTGCCGGTTAATAAAATGAACATATCTTATTGTCTTGTTAAACGCCAGCACCACTCTCAAATATCGCCAGCCATTTTTCTTGTGAAAGGCATAACTAATATATCTGGTATTTTTCATATTGAGCACTCTTCTGCCGTTTCTGTTGTTGTAAAAATGCTTTATTCCTGCAATATCTATTACCAACCTGTTTCCTCTTTTTAGAATAAGCCATCTTGCTTTTAGTCTTTTTCCTATCAACACCGCTCTTGTTCTATTTGAAAGATCTTCAACATTTATACCGTAAAGCTTTAAACTATCGGTTTGACGTGAGGTTATTGATGAGTTTCCGATACTTATTCTGTTGGTTTCAGAATATGCCTTTATTGAAAACAGCAGTGTATATACTAACGAAAAACAGATTAACAACTTATATGAGAATTTAAGTATCTTGCTCATAATCACTCCTTTTATTCACTATTTAGGCAGTTTCAAACTAACGATAACATAATTCTTCCTGCTGCCTTTGTCATATTCTCCTTTTATCTTTATCAACGAATCCCCTATTCCCACAACGGTTGCTTTTTCGCCTATATGATCGCCGACCTTCACGATGTATATATTGCCGTTAGAAAGAATAAGCGCTCTTTTGCCAAGTTTACCGGTAAGCGTTCCTATAAGTGATATCGATCTTATTCTTGCAACAATTCTGCTTTTGCTCACGCTTTCGCTGCGATGTTTTTTTTCGATACTCAAGGTTCTCAGTCGCTCGAGATTAAGAAACGGGTCTGGTCCGCTGTATGTAAATTTTTCTGCCTTATCAGTTGTGCCGAAGACAGTCTTGGACGCACTTGCACTGTTAGCAGCTAAACATAGCATAACGGCAATACCTGCAAAAAGCAGTGACATGGCAAAATTTCTCATCGTTTCGCCTTTTTGAAATAATAAGTTGAAAGCCTTAAAGATATATGCGCCTTTACCGAATTTTTCGATTTTGTCTTTGCATCTTTTATCACGATCCTACCCGGAACTATTATACGTTTTTGAGACGACAAATCGGTAATAAACTGCCCCAAAGATCTGTAATCTGAAATCAAATTCAGATCTATATTTACAGTATTATAAGACTTTTTCTTGTTTACAACAACGGAAGGATTAAAGCGATTTACAGCAATACCGTTTTTATGCGCAAGGCTCACTATACGGTTAATAAGATCGGGTATCTCTTTTTTATCCGGCAGACTTTTAGATAAAATTTTAAATTCTTTTTTATGTCTTTCCAGATCCTTTTTTACGATAGACAATCTGTTGCTTATATCCTGAAGTTTAGCAATATCTTTTTCCAAAACACCAATTTTGTTTTTATTGGGAAAATAGCTGTAGTTTGCAAAAAAATAGAGCGGAACAATCAGGATAGCCGCAATGATAATAACCTTTTGTATAAGAGGAGCCTGGTCAAGCGATTCAAACACCGGATTTGCCATCTTACCTGAACCTTATCTTAAATGAAACTATCGGATTCTCAGGCGTGCCGCCTGATCTTGCCAAACCGTTTCCTTCAAAATTTATACTTTTGAATTTGCCCACTTTGCTAAGCGAAATCATATATCTTGCAACCGAAGCATAAGAGAATGCCTTTCCCGCGATAGTCACGGTTTTGTCTTTGGAAAGGTAGGTCAGCCATACATCAGGCACACTGGCATTCCCAAGCCGATTCATAAATGATATATCGCCGTATCGCATTGCTCCGAGCAGCTTTATACTTTTTGTCTTTTGGTTAATAACCTTAATCTGCTTATTGAATCTTTTCACAATGGCAGCAACCTTTTTCAAGCTGTCTCTTCTCGCGTTAAGCTCACTTAATTTTGCATGCTGATAAAAATATATCCCGGCAAATGCAGCCAGCTCTATTATGATAACAAATAAAAGCAGAATCGAGTATGAAAAAACTCTGGATTGTTTAGGTTGTTCGGTTTCAAGCAGATTAATGAGTATCATCTAAAATATGCTCCTTAAAGCCAGCCCCACCGAGGTTGAATATATTGTTTCCTTATTCTTTATATTGGCAATATCAATTTTCGTAGGATCAATCGATATGGCTCTAAAAGGGTTCATAACAGACACCTCAGAGGAAAGCTCCTCCTGGATATATGGAATAATGCCAGGAATTAAAGCCCCGCCTCCTGAAACATATACTGACGCCTGCATAGGTTCTGCATCCGTGTTTTCATCACTTTTAAGGAAAAACTGTATGGAGCCGGCTATTGAGGTAGATATTGCTTTGCAACTTTCATCAAATATCTTCGTCAACTCATTCTGATTAGGGTTATCTTCCTTGTCCGCATTGAACTCCTGTATCAAGCGTTCTGCCTCAGCATAGCTTATATCCAATCTCTCTGATATTCTGCTTGTAAATTCCGTTGTACCTGTGGGCATATCTCTTGCAAAAAGCGTTATTCCGTTGTTCAAGATGTTAAGTTTAGTATAGCTTTTGCCGATATCTATAAGATATACAAAGTCTTTCGCATCATCGTAGCTTTGCTCAAAACAGTTGGCTATTGCAAGAGAATCTATATCCATGATCTCAACATCAAGTCCTGCCTTTCTGAGAATTCCTTTTCTTTTATCAACGGTTTCCTTTTTTGCCGCTGCAATCAGGACATTCGTT
>JALWSW010000093.1 GCA_027080125.1 Campylobacterales bacterium
GCCATAAATGTTTTCAGGATGAAACGGATCATCTATCCGCTCTCCCTCAACACGCATTTTTTCATACCCTTTCTGATATTTGGAAGCCTCTTCAGGGGCTTCTTTTCTCGGATCGGGGATTTCGGCGTTGGCAAATGCTTTTTCTATAATTGCCAGCTTTGCCCTCTGCTCTTTTTTAAGAGCTGACAATTTTTCTGATAACCTTTTGGATTCCTCTCTCTTTTGCTTCAGCTTTTCTGCGCATCTGATATGCTCTTCAGTTGCGCGTTTTTTCGCTTCAGCAAGAACGATTTTCGTAACATCTTTAACATGAGTGGTAGCCCATCCAGATTCACCTTCTATTTCTTCTTCCTCTCTACTGAGAAAAAAGAAATGATGCTTAATGAGGTTCCAAACATCTTTAGGAACCCGGGCGACTAATTTATAGCCTGTGATTCCGGTTTCCCACGAGAACGAGGATTGATATAAAACGTTACCTGTAAGAGCTTGAGTAATCCAATTCCTTTCTAACTCCTTTTCTCTTTTTTCCTCAAGTGCCTTTTTCCTAACCGCTTCTATCTGATCGGCGTACTTGTTGTAAGTATCAGCCGTAACAGCAAGCATTAGGAACTTGCCGTCATACGTATAAAACGCATAACGACATTTCTTGCCTTTGATTACCAGATTTTCACGGACAACGAAGTTGCCCTTAAAAAAACTTGCAACCCTTTTGAGGTTCTCCTCTAAATCAGGCATATAAAACCTCCTCGCACTGTTCCTCATTATGAGGAACTTTGGTGATAATATATGCAATCCGGTTGACATAATGCATTCCCGGCAGGATTGCCAGATTTTCGTCATCGGTGTCAACAAGAGTCCATATATATTCAGGTTCCGTATTTCTGATTTTTTTAATATCTTCTCCGGATGTTTCATACAGGACAACGCTGCCCTGTCTTGTCATAATTGGTTTATATTTTTCAATCCATTTTTCGTAATCCATTATTTTTCCTCCTTAATTTTTTTATTGCCTATTACTAATTTTCCGTTGCTATCTCTGCCAATTGTCTGCCAATTCACAATTTTTTTGGCAAATAATTGGTTAGCAACCCTTCTTTTTTCTTTTTCGGTAAAATATGGATAATTCCTATTTACCGAATCCATTACTTTCTTATAAATAGTTTTCTTGTCCATAAACCCTCCTATGTAATTCTTAATCTTGTTGAGGTTGTTGTTTCACCGACAACCTCTTCATAAACCTCAGGAAACTCTTTTTTAAGTTTTGAGGTTTTAATCCTTTTTGATTCAACGGTCTTGACAACAAGCTTGTTGCCATCCCATTTGGCGAAATAATTTTCGCCTGTAAAATTGAGAATATTGTTTTTTATATCCTCAATCTGGTCGGCAATATCTCTCTTTTTTTCGGATAGTTGTTTGTACTTTTCAACCGCTGCCTTTAAATCATCGGGAACTGTTGTTTCGTCCCCTGTGAATCTCGGACAGTTGTTTTTGAAAGCGCAATATCCGCATAGGAAAGACTCGCTTGTTTCAAGATCATCCGTAACCTTATTTTCAACAGCTTTTAGTATTCTTTTGCCCTTTTCTATGAGAGCATTAAATACAAGCATGTTGAACCTAAACTGCTGATCAAACAGTTTTATGTCCCCTGTTGCTCTGTCTATGGC
>JALWSW010000094.1 GCA_027080125.1 Campylobacterales bacterium
TGCTTGGGCAAACAGTTTTGCAGCTCTGCCGGTTGCTCCGCCTAAATCAATAATCTTTTCGCCATCCTTGATATCCATTTTGGATGCGGCATCTCTTAAAAGAGCTCCATATCTGAAACCGGTAGCGAAATTTATAAGTAAATCGTAGAACCTTGCTTCAACACCTTTTATTCTTATTTTAGAGCGTGCCAACTGCTGCCTCCAATGCCTCTTTTAAGTCAATTTTTTTCTCATAAAGCGCCTTGCCAATAATAATACCCTCCACAAAATTACCTATCCTCGATGCCTTTTTTATATCCTCCAGAGATTTTACTCCGCCTGAAACAATAACCCTCGAGCCGGTTTCGGTGGCAAATTGATAATAAAATTTTTCGTCAATTCCGGCTAACATACCGTCTCTGGAGATATCGGTAATCAAAAAAAGATTTACCTCCGGCTGAAAACGCCTTGCAAACGAAACAGGGTTAGCTCCGGTGCTCCTTAGCCAACCGTTCACCATGACATTTCCTTTTGAAAAATCCAACGCAACCACGATTTTATTGGGATATTGAGCGGCAACCGATTTAAGCATCTTCTCATCTTTATAGGCGGCGGTTCCAATTACGACCCTGTCAGCTCCATACTCAAGCATCTGAATAATTTCATCTTTTTTTCTCAATCCGCCGCCAATTTCCTTTTTTATTCCTTTGATACTCAAAAGCTTTTTGATTAGCTCTCTGTTATTGCTGCTGCCGGTTGCCCTGTCAATATCGACAATATGCACCCAAGCTGCTCCGGCTTCCATAAAACTTTCCATTACCAGTTCAGGATTATCATAATAGACGGTTTTATCGCTGGTTTTGCCTTTTTTTAATCTTATTACCTTTCCATCTGAAATATCAATTGCCGGAATGATATTCATTTACAATTTCTCCAAAATTTTTAATTATTTTCAGTCCATTTTCGGCACTTTTTTCAGGATGAAACTGAACCGCATAAATATTTTCTCTGTTTATTGCTGAGCTAAACTGACACCCATATTCAGTCTTAGCCAATATCTCATTCTTATATTTCGGTTCAGCATAATAGGAATGCACAAAATAGAAATATGAATCCTGCTTGATTCCTTCGAAAAGTTTTGAATCTGATTTAAAATGAACCCGGTTCCACCCCATATGCGGAATGCGAAGCTTCTTTGATCTGAATTTTATTACTTTCCCTTCAAATACTGCAAGCCCGGCTGTTTTTCCGTATTCAGTTCCATACTCAAAAAGCAGTTGCAATCCAAGACAGATTCCCAAAAACGGCTTTCCGCTTTCAATAAATTGCTTTAGCGGCTCAATCAGACCTCTTTGTTTAAGAGCTTCCATAGCGTCTCTGAATGCGCCAACACCGGGGAATATAACCCCTTTTGCATTATAAATCCGATCGGCTGAGGATGAAATTTCAGATTTTATTCCGTTAATTTCCAAAGATTTCTGAACGCTTCTTAAGTTGCCTCTTCCGTAGTCAACAATTACAATCATAGTGACACCTCTACCACTCCGTTAAATCTGCTTCCAAGAAAAGCCTCTCCGGTTTTCTTGAATGCTTCAATCGAATCGGTTGCAAAAAAGTTTGCGTTGCCTCTGCTAC
>JALWSW010000095.1 GCA_027080125.1 Campylobacterales bacterium
ACATTGCCCGGGTTTTTATCTTCATCGCCAAAGATGAACTTCATAAACGGCTCGTTTTCGCTATACTCGAAAAATTCCCTCAGAGCGCCCTTCAGAGAAGATGAGTGTATTGTTGGAAAACCGGTTATTGCATCTCGTTGAACCAGATTATCGACGATGCCGAAGTTTGCCTCTCCGCTGCCAACATGCATATTTGTGATATTTTCAATCATAAAAAGCCTATTTTTATATTTCATCCTGCGCTCCTTGTGTAAATATTCATTCCTATTTTTTGAAGATGCAGATTGTCAAGAAAACCTTTCAGTTTATCAAATTCTGAAGTGTAGATAACGCTGCCTGCACTCAAAACCTTTATCCTTATGCCTTTTTTTGTTTTTTTGTATTGCCGCTTTAAAACCCTTATAACTCTGCTTTCTCCTAGTATGAAGTCGCAATAGCCGATTGCATCTTCCTGCAGTAGCGTATCGCTTAACAAAATCACCCTATCAAATCCGCTTTTTGGCTCAAATTGGAAATCTTCAAAGGCGCTGCATTCCTTGATGAGAAACAAGCTTCCCTCTCCACCAAGCTGCACAACACCTTCAAACTTTACATCTTCTTTAAGTTCAAGAAAAAAACCGAAACTGAATCGATTTTTCAGCGTATAGCTTATCTTTTGGAAAAACCCCTCATCTTCAGAGAGTTTTTTTATTCCAACAGTTTCTATTCTTTTAAATATTCCATTTTCTTCTTCATTTGCTTTTTCATTTGCCGGAACAACTTCTTCTTTATGCATAAAGAAATCTATATCATATTTTTTTATATCTATGCCGAAATCTATTAAAAACTCTTTTTTGTATCTGCCAAGATTTATCGCTATGTTGTCAAGCTTTTTTGGATTCAACTGATAATCCGCAGGCATTTTGCGGTATATTTTGCCATCTTTAACCAGGAAAACCTCAGATAATCTGTCTATGATTCCCAGCTCAGAGCTTGAGCCGTCAAAAATATCAAAAGCTTTGCAGCCTGTTAGCGCAACAACAGCTTTGTATTCTTCCGAATCCCCGCCTCCTCTTCTTTTTGGCAAGTCCACCCATTCGCCGTTTTTATGAATCCTCAGCTTTCCTTTTGCCCTTAAAATTTCTTTTCTTATCATACCAAGAAGCGTTGTTTGCTGCGGCAATTTGTAGCTTTCGGCAAAAAATCTTGCCTTTTCTTTATCTCTTGTATCATCTGCGCTGAAGGTGAGCTCGCTTCCAAAAAAGAAGGGTGTTAACGGGGTCAAGGTTATAAATTTTTTATAAGTGGCTCTCTCATTCATTTTCTCTGCCTTCAAGCAACTTTATCATGCTGATCATTGAGAAGAAATTATTAAACAGCTCTTCAAACGTTTTTCCGTTTTTCTTTTGTTCATTTTTATAGATTTCAAGCAGCTCCTTTATGCTTTGCAATCCTTCTTTGAACTTAGCTTTATGCTCATCCTCATTAAAAAAATTTTCAAAGATAGCGTCTAAATTGTCCGAATGTTTTATCACACTTGAAAGATCGTTCAACTTGTGATGCAGCGATTTTGGAAACTCAATACATTTTTTGCCTATAGCTTCCCCCATAATCTCCCTGAACTTAGAATAGGCTCTGCTGTCAAAGCTTTCGGTAAATTCAAAACTTTGACCGCTATGTTTCCTGATTGTTGCGCAAATTGCATTTTTTTTCGATTTTGCTTTGCCAAGAGCACTCCTCGAGCTTTTTAATGCTTCAGAAAGCGGATATTTATAATATGTTATGCTGATGCCAAAACTGATAGATGGTTTTTCATCCCCGTATGCAGATTTAAGTTTTTCTTCATATGCTTTTCTCAATTCCTCTATCAGATCCAGAACCGTGTTTTCTTTTTCAAATAGTATAGGGGAGAAAAACAGCATATCGTCTCCTCCCAAAAAGACCGTATTGCAGCCCCATTTATTTAAGATTTCCTCCGCTGCTTTGTCAAACTCAAATAAACTTTTGGAAACTTTGCTGCTATTTTTCCTGACCGCTTCTCCCAAATTATCCCCGTCAGCATGCACAGTCGCAATATATTTGTATGCCTTGAGAAATTCTTTATCGGCTTCTTTCAGTTTGCTTTTCAGTTTCGCATAGTAATCATCTTCAGAATCAGCAGACCCTTTGTCTTTAATTTTTATACCGCTTGCCCTGCTTGCGATCTCTGCAATACTTTCAAACCTTTTCAAGCCGGCAATTTTTTTGAGTTTTGAGGCAAAAAGCCGCTCTCTGACCAAAAATTGCTGCAGATAATCGTTGTATTTAATGGGAACGTTAAAATAATCAAGGTTGTTAAGATACCCAGATATCTCTTCGACAGGGTTATTGCATTTGTAAGTTTTTATATAGGAAATCCTGATGTAGGAATTTATGAATGTTTTGACATTATCTATATTTTCATCTATTGTGCCGCTTACAATCTCTGCAAGCTCTTCCTTTACATCGTTTATGCACCTATCTATGTAACCATCCAGGTCGGTTTGGGTTTCAATTATGATTCTATCTGGAAATTTGCCGATTCCGCTGTCTTTTTCTTTGCTGAATACCTCTTCATCTTCTACATAAGGAACGAAAAAGTTTACATTTTTTTTGTATAGTTTTTCAGACAAATTTTTCATTGCATAGCTGAATATATAGCTTGCCGCCCATATCTCTATCATCTTTCTTGATAGCGACATTGTCTCAAATATCGGTGAAATTGTTATTCCGTAATACATCAGTTTGCCTTTCTGAAGCTCTTGAGAATCGATTTCAATTTTTTATATTCATAGGTTTCATGATAGTTTCTTCCTGCATATTCATCCATATTAATTTTAGATACATATTCAAAAAACTTATCAAAACAAAACTCCTCGATAACCTTGATATGCATCGATTTGCAATCTTTCTTATCCTTATTTACAATTGTTATAATTAATTCTGAACCCAAAAAATCTTTCAACCTTTCTTCATTTCTATCCTCTTCAAAGATATAGACATCAAATTTGCCATCCACTTTAATCGGTTTTATCAAAAGCGGAGATTTGAACCGTTCTATTCCGTTGATTCCCGATTTTTTGATTTTTGCTTTATTATAGCTTCTCCAACTCTCTTCAGTTGACAGGCCGAATATATCCCTTATATCTGCTGTTTTATTTCCTGCCTGCAATATATCGCTGTTTTGATGGTTTTTTATTTGTCCTTTTAATTGATTGGAAAAACAGGTTTGCTTTATTAATCTTTTTTCCCATTCCAGGTTGCTATACTTTTCTTTCAAATAGCTGAATACTGCAGGTTTGCAATACAACGGTTTTCCTTTTATTGGAATATTGATTCCCTGTCTTAAAAATCGATAGAACAGCTCTATATCAGAGAAAGCATCTACCCAATTCGTCTTTTCTATGCTGAACTTGTAAACCGGTTTTTTGATTAAGGCGGGGTTAAATGGCTTATCATACAGATAAAAGCTGCCATAACCCTTGCTCTGCCTAGTTCCGAAGTTTGTATTTGCCAGAAAAGCCTCGAAATTTTCTTTTATGCAGTTCAAAATCGTTTTATCAAAACAGAAGAAACGTATCTTTAATTTGCCATTAACATTAGATTGATAGCGTGGATTATTATCGTAATCGTCTCCCATGTTTCCAAAATATAAGGGATAACCTTTATTTTTTTTCTCAATTTTGCGTATCGAAATGTTGTGAGCATCAGGTATTTCAAGAAAAACCTTATATCTTAAAAATTTTCTTCTGTTGGATTGTTCTATTTCGATTCCTTTGTCTTTGCATTCTCTGATTAAAAATTTATCGAGTTTGCTTTTCAGCTCAGTAAGCCTTATGGTTGCGTTTTTAAGATTTTCAAAATGTAGCAACGGAGTATGTTGTATTAAAACAAAATCCTGATAAAACATATCTTCCTTTTAACCTTATCTCAATCCATTTTATCATAAAATCATATATCGGTCAAGTCCTAAACGATGACAAAAATTCTTTTGAATCGTTTATCAGATAGCTTATCTCTGGCTTTTATGGAAATATAAGAGGGCGGCAAATCTGTATACGGCGTGGGTAAATTTACTGTAGGGCAGATACAAAAACAGCGTCCAAACAAGTCCGATATGAACAATAAACATAAATTGCGCCGCTGCCGTTTCACGAAAAATAAGGACGAGAAATCCCGAAAAACTTACAAAGAACAGCAGTAATGAAAAGGATATTTCAAATCCGATCAGATGCTCATAATAGGGCGCTTTGTCGCTTTTCAGTTTAAGCCAGAACATACCGATTATTCCGGCAATCTGAAGCACGCCGCCTGAAGTTCCCAAAATCACAGGCAAACTGAAATAGCTGTATGGAGGCTTGATATGAAGCAGATGCTCATAAATAGCTGCCGCTGTCGTAGCGGCAAAAGTCAATACAAAGCCGTATAAAATCATCTGGTGCATCCAGCGCCTCCAGTTTGAAAACGACTCGTCTTCATAGTTGCAACCCTCCCCAAACCCGTCAAGATAGCGAAGCGTCAAAACATCTGCAAAAGCCTTTAAAACCGGTTTCAATCGCAGGTGAGAATTATGACCAATGAAAGACCGGAAAGAGACAAAACTTTTGACAAACGAGATAATAACAAACAGGAAAAGAGCCGCAGATATCCAGATAATAACCGCTTCGGGAATAACGCTATAAAAAGAATTGTCTGGATGATCGGAGAAAAAGAATTTACCTCCTGAAAACAGTCCCCAAAGAACCCCTGTAATCGATAGTACGCTAAGCAAAATAAGCAGACCGCCGTATTTAAAGGATGCCAATGAAAAGTTAGGTGGCCATGAAAATTTGTGGTAAGTCACAGCGCGTATTTTTGAAAATGTTTTGGGAATATTTAAATCAAACTCATGCGGAGGGGCATATTGGCATGAATAGTAGCATCCCCTGCAGTCATGGCAAAGATTTGCCAAATAGTATATATCGCTCTCTGAAAAACTCCTTTTCAGTTCCATTGCATCAAAGACGGCGCAATAACTCTCGCAGTAACGGCAGGCGTTGCAAATTTTCATCGCATCAATCGCTTTTGCGATAGTCTCGTTTTTATTCATCATATTTCCACTTTGATGCATATCTTCCCGCTATAATTCCGAATACCGTTCCAATGGTCAGTCCAAAGCCTGCCAAATATCCTCTACCAAGTATATTTCCAGCCATAATCTCACCTGCGGCAAAGACATTTTGCAGTGGACTGCCGTTTTTTATTATAACTTGAGCCTTGCGATTAATCTTGGCGGCAAGATATGTAAATGTTATGCCGGGCCGCAGCGGATATGCAAAATAAGGAGGCGTGTTTATTCGTCTTGCCCAATGGGTTTTGGGCGGGGATATACCTTTAGTTTTGCAGTTGTCTAAACTGTTACAATCGAAAGAGCAGTCTTTCTCAACGGCGTTATTGAAAGAGGCTATCGTTTTATTCAGCTTGGATCCATCAACACCAATCTTTTCGGCTAACTGGTCAATTGTTGCTGCCCGAATCGGATTAAAAACCGAGGGCATAAACAGCTCAAGTGATTTTGAGTCAATTATCGAATAGGCAATCTGCTCCGGCTGAGCCGCAATCAAGCGACCCCATAACGCATATCGTTTTGGCCAGAAATCCTCTCCCTCATCATAAAAACGCTCTGCATCTCTGTTTACTACAATACCAAATGGCACGCAGTCAAGTCTTGTGATTATTCCGCCGTCATATTTTGGCGCACGCGCATCAATAGCCACAGCATGACATTCGGTAGGATCACCGGTAATTTTTGCACCCTTACACATGAGAATTTTTAATACCTCGCCTTTGTTGTAAGGTGTGCCTCTGATAAGAAAATTTTCACCAGCAGGTCCCCAAGCCTTTTTCAGCCACTCAAGATTTGCCTCAAAACCGCCGGATGCCAAAACAATTGCCTTAGCCTTTATCTGGTAGGGAAATCCGCGCCTGATAATTTTTGCAGATTCAAATTTGGTGTTGGAAATCTCCATATCTACCAGTCTGCTATTGTATAGAACATCAACCCCCAGTTTTTCAGCCTGTTTGTAATAGCTGTTAACGAGAGCCTTTCCTCCGCCTATAAAAAAGATATTTGTCCGCCCAAGACTCAAAGCGCTTTTGTAGGGCAGCTGAAGATGAACCCCGTGGCTAATCATCCATTCATAAATCATGGATGAGCGTTCTATAACGATTTCGGCGAGCTCTTTATCTGTGGTGCCTTCGGTGACCTTCAACAGATCCTCAAAAAATTCATCCTTGCTGTAACTGCCGGAAAGAACGCTCGTCGGTCTGTTGTGCATACAACGTATATCGCGTGTATGTCTGCTGTTTCCTCCGCGCATCTGCTTGGGCGCAGGCTCCAAAAGCAAAACTTTTGCGCCGTTCTCAGCGGCGCTTATTGCCGCGCAAAGTCCCGCATTGCCGCCGCCGGCAACAAGAACATCATAGACCTCAGATATACTGCTCATAGCAATCTATCAGTAATACGCATATCCTGACATTAAAAGTCTTGCTGTTCTTGAAACTACCGCATATTTGATATCAGGATGAGAAGAATCTTCTGATAGCAGCGCTTCTATTTCGATTAAGCCTCTCGGATGACCTATTATTACGTTATTTTGTATGTTATCAGACACTTTGTTTGCCACCGTTCCTTTTATCAAAGCTGCTGAAGCAA
>JALWSW010000096.1 GCA_027080125.1 Campylobacterales bacterium
TCCCCTTACAGGCTCAAATGCCCGGGTCAGCCCTTAGATATGAGCTGACCCGCAATGAATGGCGGTCAACTCATCCTGCTAAACCACCATCCAAAATAGTTATTTATTTTACGCTCACAAATCATAAAAGTTATCATAGATTCTAAAATCGTTTTGTCAAGCATTATTTGTTTTTCCGATTATTTTATCTACAATATGTTCTCATAATGAAAGAAAATCGCCGCAACCTGAGAGAAAAACTGATAAAAAATAACGATTTTCTGCTCTTTCTGCTAATTGCAGCAGCCACGTTTGCCTCACTTCTGTTTAATGTTAAATCGCTTGAGCTGTTTGGCTTGAGTTACAAAACGCTCCCTTTCATTCTAAGTGCCTTTGCTACACTGCTCTATCTTTTCCAACTCAAATCAATCAAGATTTCAAAAGCTGCCGTTACCATTTTTCTGCTTCTTCTTTATGCGTTTTTCGTAACAATCTCAGGATACTATATTCCGGATGGAATTTTTCTTCTCTTTTTTCTTTTTTGCACCTTTATTCTACCTATCGGACTGGAAAATATGCACCTTAAACGACGCCTTATCTTTGATGCGGTTTTGCTTATAGCCTATTTCGATGCGCTTTTCAGTAGTTTTGAATATGCGATAAAAACCGCCGGTTGGAAAAAGATAGTGATAATTCCGCATTCGATCTATATCACCTCGGTTAATTCTATCGGCGGGTTGTTTTATCAGCCTAATCTGAACTCCCTACTTCTGAATATCGGGCTTTTCATAGTTGCATTCAAAATTATGCAATACAGAGGCAGGAAAACAAAACTTATTCAACTGTTTCTGCTTTTCGGCTTTTTTGCCATAAACTGCTCACTCAGCTCCTCCAGAGCCGGTCTTCTGGCCGCATCAACCGGATTTGTCATGATTCTGCTTTTGAGCCATTTCAAAAAAATTGACCTGAAAACATGCGAGCGACATCGGTTGTTTATAATGATTTTTCTCTATTATTTTCTTGCCTTGACACTTAACAATTCACCTATTGCAAAGTTTTCTCATCAGGGGTTTGCCGCAGATGCTTCCATAGATGAGCGACTGATTATCTGGACAGCTTCAATTATGCTCTGGCTCTCTCATCCGATTTTCGGAACAGGTTTGGAAACATTCAAGTTTCTCAACAACCCTTATCAGATAAAGGCTGCTCACTTTCTTCATCTGCCTTCGAATGAAATCGGAAATTTTATATGGGCGCATTCGGAACTGCTTCAGATTGCCGTTGAACTCGGAGCAATAGGACTGATTTCGGTTTTAATCTTGATTCTGAAATATTACATAGGCATGATCAGATCTGAAAAAAGAATACACCGCTGGATGGCAGCTTCGATCTTTATGTTGTTTCTTGTTCAATCATCGCTATCCTGGCCGATGCGTCATCCCGTATTTATAGGGCTTTTCTTTATAATTCTTGCAGCAACAAGAAAAAGAACGCTAATTGAGCTCAAAGGCAAAATCAAAACCGTTTTTACCATGGGGGTCTCTATTCTCTATATAGCAGGAGCCGCAACGGTTTTGCCTTCGCTGATAAAGGATTTCAGATACCATACATCAGAATCGAAAAACACCGA
>JALWSW010000097.1 GCA_027080125.1 Campylobacterales bacterium
TCAGGAGAAAGGCATCCTCCGAGATCGGCAAGATAAAGCTGTCTTAAGGCGGCAAGAAACGAAAATTGTCCCAAATTTAAATAGCTTTTAAGCGCCGCATCGTATCTGGAATTTGCCCAATCATAGCTTCCGCAGTCAACAACCGCCCCTCCAATAGCTCTTCCGTGCCCTGAGAGCATTTTTGTGGCTGAATATACAACAATATCGGCACCATATGATTTTCCGTTAAAGATGTACGGGGTCACCGTAGAGTCTACAACCAGAGGCAGAACGCCTTTTATTGATGCCAACTCTTTGATATTACTCACCTTTATGGAAGGATTACCGATAGTCTCCACAAAAATGAATGCAGCCTCATCGGTGATTATTCGCCGCAATTCATCGACCGAATCGAAAAATAGGGTCTCAACGCCGAAATTACTCAAAATTTTTGTAAAAAGCGAATATGTTCCTCCAAAAATCGAACTGCTTGCCAATATCTTCTTTTTTGAGGAACAAAGCAGCATCGAAACTGCACTGATTGCTGCCATTCCGGAGCCAAATGCCACCGTTCCAATGCCATCCTCAAGCAGATTGATCTGAGACTCAAGCATCATAACTGTCGGGTTGCCTATACGCGTATAGACAAAACCGGCTTTTTTTGAACTGAAAATATCTGATACCGATTTGGCATCATGCGCAAAAGAGGATGCCCTGTATAAAGGTGCTATAGTTGAGCCGAACTGGTCAGATACCAAAGGATGCACAAGACGGCTTTTTTTTGTAATTGACACAACAACCTCCTATTCTTTATAAAGTCCAACGGATAAATATCTTTCGCCGGTATCAGGAAGAAGCACCACAATCTTTTTATCGCTATTTACACGTTTAGCGATCTGAAGAGCCGCAAAAGCAGCTGCACCTGAGGAGATACCGGCAATAATCCCTTCTTTTTTTGCAAGCAATCTCGAGGTTTTATACGCATCCTCGTTTTTCACCCTGATTATCTCATCTATAACCGATCTATCCAAGACCTTCGGGATAAAGCCGGCACCAATTCCCTGAATCATATGCGGACCAGGCTTGCCGCCTGAGAGCACCGCCGAA
Source organism: Campylobacterales bacterium (assembly GCA_027080125.1). Taxonomy (GTDB): domain Bacteria; phylum Campylobacterota_A; class Desulfurellia; order JAADFJ01; family JAADFJ01; genus JAADFJ01. The sequence continues at coordinate 1,087 of JALWSW010000097.1, forward strand.
TCTGCCGGTTCTACCGCAATAATCTTTATATCCGGCTTTAGCTCTTTGAGTTTTTGACCAACACCTGTTATTGTGCCTCCGGTTCCGACACCGGCAACAAAAATGTCAACATCTCCATCGGTATCGCGCCAGATTTCAAGCGCTGTAGTTTTTCTGTGTATAGCAGGATTTGCAGGGTTTTCAAACTGCTGAAGTATTATGCTGTTTGGGGTTTCAGCCTTTATCTCAAGCGCTTTATCGATTGAGCCTTTCATACCTTTATGAGCCGGGGTTAAGACAAGTTCCGCACCAAGGGCTGCCAATAGATCTCTTCTCTCCATTGACATGCTGTCTGGCATGGTGAGGATAAGCCTGTAACCTTTTATAGCGCAGATATAGCTCAACGCTATACCGGTGTTGCCGCTGGTTGGCTCTATTATGGTAGTATCTTTATTGATAAGACCTTTTTGCTCGGCATCGGCAATCATCGCCAGTCCTATTCTGTCTTTGACGCTTCCCATCGGATTGAACGATTCAAGTTTTGCAATAAGATTGCCTTTTTCGACAATACGCGAAAGGCACACCATCGGAGTATTACCTATCAAATCCAAACTGCTCTGAAAAATTCTCATAGCTGCCTCCTAATTACCTAAAAAATAGGTGTATTTTAGGTAATTATAGCCGGTCGGATAGATTTGTCAAGAAAAAAGTCCTAATTTGTAAAAATAATTTCCGGGTATAAAATGGCTGATTATGAATATCGTTCTGGTTGAACCCGAGATTGCCCCAAATACGGGAAATATTGCAAGATTAGCAGCAGCAACAGGCGCAAGACTGCTGCTTGTAAAACCGTTTGGATTTTCTCTTACCGACAAAGCGCTCAAGCGAGCCGGGCTTGATTACTGGAGATCGCTTGATATTAAAATCTATGATTCGCTTGAGGAATTTTTAAGCAGGGCGCCAAAAGAAAAGTTGTTTCTTTTCAGCACAAAAGTTGCTAAACCGCTTTGGGATATAAACTATCCAAATGATGCGTATCTTGTGTTCGGTCCTGAGACAAGGGGGCTTCCGAAAGAGCTTTTGAACAGATTTAGTTCCCATTGCCTTAGGATTCCAATGAGAAAAAACAGCAGGTCGCTCAATCTGAGCAATTCCGTTGCCATTGCGGTCTATGAGGTTATAAGGCAAAGAAGACAAACGACAAATTTTAGATTGTTTATTAAAGATTAGTTGTTAAAATAAAGCTAAAAAGGTTCAGGGGGCAATATGAAATTTAGCGGAAAAGTATGGAAATTCGGCGACAATATTGATACGGATGTAATTATTCCTGCCAGATATCTCAACAGCTCGGACCCGAATATTCTCGCATCCCATGTTATGGAAGATATTGATGAGCAGTTCAGCAAAAAGGTTAAAGCCGGAGACATTATTGTAGCCGGCGAAAATTTCGGATGCGGCTCAAGCAGAGAGCATGCTCCGATTGCAATTAAGGCTGCGGGAATAAAATGCGTCATTGCAAAAAGTTTTGCCAGAATCTTCTTTAGAAATTCGTTCAATATGGGACTCTTAATCATAGAATCCGACGCTGCCGAGGAAATAAATCAATCCGATATTATAACAGTTGATACCCAAAAGGGTGAAATTCATGATAAAACTATTGGCAAAAGCTGGAAAATCGGCAAGCTTCCCGATTTTATACAGGAGCTTGTGGAAGCAGGAGGCTTAATGAATTACGCAAAAAAACTGGAAGGTGAAAATGTCTGAATTTGATATATCGATTATGCCAGGAGATGGCATCGGTCCTGAAATTATGGAGCAAGCTCTTGGGGTTCTTGATAAAATAGCTAAAAAATTCTCACATAAATTTAACTACAAGACAGTTTATATCGGCGGCTGCTCAATAGATAAATTCGGAAAACCTATTACCGATGAGACAATAGCAACGGTACTATCAACAGATGCGCTTCTATTTTCGTCAGTCGGAGGCGAAAAATGGGATAATCTTGCTCAGGATATGCGACCTGAGGCGGGACTTCTTGCAATAAGAAAAGCCATTTTAGGTTATGCCAATCTTCGACCCATAAAAATCTTCCCGTCAATGGAGAGCTTCTCGACTCTGAAACCTGAGGTAATCAGCGGAATCGATATGATTATCGTCAGAGAACTGGTGAGCGGAATCTACTTTGGAGAACCTAAGGGTGTTGTTAGTCTTCCTGACGGAACCAGAAAAGGATTCAACACGATGGCATATAAAGATTACGAAATCGAACGAATCGCAAAAATTGCGTTTGATCTGGCGCAAAAAAGGGGAAAAAAGGTAACAAGCGTGGACAAGGCAAATGTTCTTGATGTTTCAACGCTATGGAGAGATGTGGTAAGCGAGGTTCACAAAGATTATTCCGATGTGGAACTTGAATTTATGTATGTGGATAATGCGGCAATGCAGCTTGTAAGAAATCCGTCGCAATTTGACGTAATTCTGGCGGGAAATCTCTTTGGAGATATACTCTCGGATGAGGCTTCCATGATCACCGGATCTCTGGGGATGCTGCCCTCTGCGGCGATTGGGGGAGATGTCGGAATGTTTGAGCCGGTTCACGGTTCGGCACCGGATATAGCAGGAAAGGGGATAGCCAATCCGATCGGTCAGATTATAACAACCGCAATGATGCTCAGATACGGGCTCAACCTTGAAACCGAAGCCGAGGCAGTGGAAAAAGCTGTAGCAGACACATTAAAGGCAGGATACCGAACTGCAGATATTTTCAGAGAATCAAACAAGAAGGTAAGCACTGCTCAGATGGGAGAGGCGATAATCGAGAGAATATGAAAATAGCAATTTGCTCTGATTCACATGATAATATGACAAATATAGAACGGATGATTGAGTCCGCACTGAAGCATAAAATAGATATCCTGATTCATCTTGGAGACTTTGTTGCGCCATTTGCCATTAAACCGTTTAGCAGGTTAAAAAATTTTGTAGGTATTCTGGGAAACAATGATGGAGAGCTGATAGGTTTAAATAGCGTTGCAAAAGGAAGTTTAAAAAAGGGACCGATAGAGACCGAAATCGGCGGAAAATCGTTTCTTCTTATGCATGAGCCGTTTGCGCTTGAAAAACTGTCATCGCAGTTCGATTACGTATGTTACGGACATACCCATCACCCGGAAATAACAAAAACCAAACGCGGCGCAATAATAAATCCGGGGGAGCTGTGCGGCTATCTAACTGGAACTGCAAGCTGGGTGATTCTTGATACTAAAGCGTCTGATATCAAACTTATAACAAAAATATAGGAGGTTATTATGGCAAAAATTCTCCTTACAAGACGGTTTCCGGAAAACGGCATTAAACTTTTAAGCTCCAAACATCAGCTTGATATTTCCGATAATCCGATGAGCTATGAGGAACTTTACGAGAAGATCGAAAAATACGACGGGGTTGTAAGCATGCTTTCGGACAGATTCGACAAAGCAATGATAGAGAAAGCAAAGCGGCTCAAAATTATCAGCAATTATGCGGTAGGGTATGACAATATCGATATGAAAGCTGCAAAAGATCAAAATATTACCGTTACAAATACCCCCGATGTGCTGACTGAAGCTACCGCAGAACTGACTTTTGCGCTTATTCTTGCGGTATCGCGAAGACTGCTTGAGGGTGACAGATTTGTAAAAGACGGGAAATTTAAAGGCTGGGAACCGCTTCTTCTGCTTGGCAAAGAGGTAAGCGGCGCAAATCTCGGCGTTATCGGATTCGGAAGGATAGGACAGGCGGTTGCAAGACGGGCAAAAGGATTTTTGATGAATATCTTTTATTATCAAAGAAACCGTAACATCGATGCTGAAAGAGAATACGATGCATCGTTTTTGCCTCTTGACGAGCTTTTAGCAAAATCGGATATCATAAGCATCAATGCTCCGTTAAACAAAGAAAGTTATCATCTCATAAACAAAGAAAGATTGTCCATGATAAAAAAAGGCGCCGTTATTGTGAATACGGGCAGAGGCGCAATAATAGATGAAAAGGAGCTGGCAAACGCACTGAAATCGGGCAAACTGGCTGGTGCAGGACTTGATGTTTACGAGTATGAACCGACAGTTACAAAAGAACTTTTGAAAATGAATAATGTGATGCTGCTTCCTCATCTTGGAAGCAGCACGGTAAAAACAAGGGAGAAGATGGCAAAGATGGCTGCGAACTCCATAATCGACTATTTTGACGGGAAAAAACCGGCTCATATCGTAGAATGAAAGATATAAAACAACTGGCAAAAGAAGCAATAAAGATAGAGGCTCAGGCTGTAGCAAAGCTTGTTGACAGAATTGATGAGAATTTCGAAGCGGCGGTTGAGGCAATTTACAACACAAAAGGCAAAGTAGTGGTAACCGGCGTTGGCAAATCCGGCTTAATCGGAAAAAAGATAGCAGCCACACTATCAAGCACGGGAACTCCTTCGATTTTTCTTCATCCGACAGATGCGGCTCACGGAGATCTCGGAGCCATAATGAGAGATGATCTGGTTATTGCACTTTCAAAAAGCGGCAATAGCGACGAGCTTATAACAATCATCCCTGCTATCAAGCGATTCGGTATAAAACTGATAGCAATAATAGGAAACAAAAATTCACAACTTGCAAAGCTGGCTGATATCGTTCTTGACGGCTCTGTCGCAAAAGAAGCCTGCCCTCTGGGAGTTGCTCCCACAACCTCAACAACGGTTTCTCTTGTTATAGGCGATGCAATTGCGGTGGCTCTGATTGAAAAAAGAGGCTTCAGTAAAGACGATTTTTCCTCATTTCACCCCTCAGGTGCTTTGGGCAGAAAGCTGCTCTACAAGGTTGCCGATCTGATGCATACCGACAGCGAGCTTCCTTCTGTCAATCTGAATACGGATATGAACAATCTGATATACGAGATATCTTCAAAACGACTTGGAATGACAACTGTTGTAAATGATGACGGGTCATTAGCAGGCATCATCACAGACGGAGATATAAGACGGGCAATTGAAAAAAATATAAACAATATTTCCGCGCTTAAAGCAAAAGACATACTGACCAGATCACCGAAAATTATAGATAAGGATGCTATGGCGATAAAAGCGGCAAATATTATGGAAAATTACAAAATAACAAGCATTGTGATAACCGATGAGAAGAATCGTCCGGCAGGGATAATTCATATGCACGACCTTCTTGAAGCAGGGATACTTTAGATGATAAAGCTGATTTTATCAGATATCGACGGGGTTATGACTGACGGCAGAATTATAATTTCCGAGTCAGGTGAGCTGACCGCATTCTTTGATGTCAGAGACGGGCATATGATTAAGATGGCTCAAAAGGCAGGGCTGATTATAGGAGTAATCACAGGAAGAGCAAGTCGGGCAAATCTATATAGGATGAGCGAACTTGGCATAACCGAAATTTATCAGAGATGTCATAAAAAACTACCTGTTGCAGAAGAGATTATAAAAAAATACGGACTCTCTTGGGAGCAAACCGCCTATATCGGAGATGACCTGATAGATATTCCGGTGCTCAGAAAGGCGGGTTTTTCCGCTGCTCCCGCAGATGCGGCAGAGGAGGTAAAGCAATATGTAGATTTCGTATCAAATTACAAAGGCGGAAGAGGTGCATTGCGGGAAATAATAATTACGATCCTCAAAAAAAACGCTCAATGGCAGATAGCTCTAAACGACTATTTAGAATAAAAATCTATCGATTTTTCATATTCGCAATACTTTTTATAACGGCTGTTTCGGTTATCGTTTCATTTCTTGAAAAAAAATACAGCACGGTGGCAGGTTCGCCAAGTTTAACAAAAAGCGAAATAAAAAATTTCAGATACAAAAAGATAAAAAACGGCAAAATCCTCTACAGCATAGCCGCTCCTGCGGTTAAAATCAAAGGCAACCGATATATCCTGAAAAATCCGAGGGTTGTCTATTTTTCAAAAAAAAGAAAATATAAGATGAGATCTGAGAAAGCCGTTTACTACAGAAACGGAAATATGGAAGCATCGGGAAAGATAACGATAAAAACAAGCGACGGTTATCTCATATCAACCGAATACATCAAATATAACGGGAAAACAAGAAAAATAGTTGCACCGAAAAAGATAAAGCTTATCGGAAATAAGATTAAAGGAAGCGGAAAGGATGCAACAATCGACATAAACAGAGGAATCCTGATCGTAAATAAAAATGTCAAAATAAAGCTGAAAGAAATAAGGTGATTATGAAATATATAACAGGAAAATCCAAGCCTCTTACCGGAAAAACCAGGGTGGCATCTGATAAATCGATTAGCCACAGAGCGCTTATGTTAGGGTTGATAAATCTCGGCAAAACCAGCATCAAAGGGCTGCTTGAGGCAGATGATGTAAAAAGAACGATGAAAAACTGCAGGATGCTTGGAGCTGAAATTTCGCATAACGGTGATTTGACGACTATTGCAAGATCGCGGGTAATTGAGCCAAACAATATCCTTGATTTCGGAAACTCAGGCACCGGAGCAAGGCTTATGGCAGGAGTTATTGCAGGATATCCGCTGTTTTCAGTCATAACCGGAGACGCCTCGCTTCGCAAAAGACCGATGAGAAGAATAGCTGATCCGCTTTGTGAAATGGGCGCAACCATACATCTTCGCAGCAACCGATTTTTACCGGCTGCAATCATAGGCGGCAAACTCAAAGGGATAAATCATAAAAACAGTATCGGCTCGGCTCAGGTTAAATCGGCTATAATGTTTGCCTCGCTTAACGCCAATGGCACAACAGTGATAGAAGATCCAAAGCGCTCGCGTGATCATACCGAAAGGCTTCTGATTCAAAGCGAAGCCAACATAACTGTAACCGGCAACAAAATAGCGCTCGAAAAATCGGTAATCAATCGCAATCTTGAGATTATGGTTCCTGCCGATTTTTCCTCAGCGGCTTTTATCATTGCCTATGCGTTGCTGAGGAAAGGCTCGGAGATAACGCTTAAAGAGGTAGGTATCAACCCGACAAGAACCGGAATGCTCAAGATTTTGGAACTCTTTGGCGCAAAAATCGAGGTAACAAAACGATACGAATTCGGACTTGAGCCAGTAGCAGATCTGTATGTAAGTTATCAAAGGGAAAATATGAGAGGGACTGAAATCCCGGAAAGTCTTGTAATCAGTGCAATCGATGAAATTCCTATAATCGCAGCAATAGCTGCCTCAATCGAGGGAAAAACAACAATCCGGGGCGCAAAGGAGCTTAGATATAAAGAATCTGACCGCATAAGGCTTATTGTTCAAAATCTCGCATCTTTGGGCGTTAAATGCACCGAATATGACGATGGATTTGAGATCGAAGGCACAGATAAGATTCAAAATGCGACAATCCTCACCGACTTTGATCACAGAATCGCCATGAGTTTTATTATTCTCGGCTCGGTATTTGAAAATAGGTTGGAAATCGAAGATATCGAATCAATTCAAACCTCATATCCGAATTTTTTCGAAAATCTTATGCTTTAGGCTTGCTCAGATATATCTGAACAAAAAGAATAATTGCTCCAATCGTAATTGCCGAATCGGCTATATTGAATGCAGGCCAATAGAAACTTTTAAAATGAAAATATAAAAAATCTGTTACCTTTCCGAGAATTATCCTCTGCCATAGGTTTCCCGCAGCACCGGCAAATATAAGAGAAAGCGCTATATAATAGCGATTAACGTTCTTTCTCATAAACAGTTGATAACCGATAATAAGAACAAATAGAGCTGAAACAAAAATAAGCGTATATTTAAGCGCCATTTTCGATAAAAAAAACGACAAGCCGAATGCAGCGGATGAATTTTCGATATGAACTATATCAAAAAACCCTTTGATAACCGGTATTGGAGAAGAGATCCCCAATACCAGCTTTTTGGTTACAAAATCAGCCGCAAGAACAAAAACTATTATTGCAGCGGAAATCGTTTTCTTTTGAATAACTAACCGACCTCTATCTCTTTGAAATAGATAAGAGCCATTTGGGCGTTATCACCTGCCCTTCTGCCGATTCTGACAATATGAGTAAAACCGCTGTCTCTGTCGGCAAAATCGGTTTTTGCCCTTGCAAACAGATCGTTGATAATCTTTTTATCAGGAATTCTTGCCAATGCTTCCCGTCTTGAAGCAAGATCACCTCTTTTTGAAAGCACGATAATCCTGTCGATAAACTTGGAAAGAGCCTTTGCTCTCGCAACGGTAGTTTTTATTCTGCCTTCCTTTAAAAGCGCCCTTGCAAGCGATCTCAAAAGAGCTATCCTTGCGGGCAATTTATGACCCAGTTTCTTATTGGATTTTCTATGTCTCATAATATTTCACTCCTCGCTTCTCAATGATAATCCAAATTTGGCAAGCGAATCTTTTATTTCACTTAGCGACTTTTTACCAAAATTCTTTTTTGCCAAAAGATCGCTGTCACTTCTTTCAATAAGTGCCCCAATCGTTGTAATGCCGGCATTTCTCAGGCAGTTCGCAGCCCTTACCGACAATCCCAGTTCATCGATCTCTTTTTTCAGAATAATCTCATTTTCCGCTTTTTGATTCCGGTCATCCTCGGATGCCTGCTCTCCAAGTATTATATCAATATGTTGCTTCAATATATTAAGAGCTCCCTGCAGTGCATCGAAAGGAGTGATTGCACCATTGGTAGTAATATCAACCTCCAGGCGTTCATAATCCAAAAAACCTTTAATCATAGATTTTCCGGAGCGAAATGTAACGTTTCTTACCGGGGAAAAATTTGAATCTACAGGTATCCAACCCGGCTCCTTATTTGCAATGTCAAGATCGGCTTTTTCATAGCCTACACCATATTCGACGCTTCCTGATATTTTTAGCCTACCGCCTTCCTCAACAGTCGCTATGTAGCAATCAGGATTTACAACGGTCAGATTTCCGCATTCTATATCAGCTGCGGTCACAATCCCTTCTTTTGCATCTATAGAAACAGTTTCTGACTCAAGATCGGTCAACTCTGTTCTAAACACGATTTTTCTCAAATTAAGTATTATATCAAGCGCATTTTCCCTTACATTATCAACAGGAGAAAACTGAGAATCCACACCTGATATTTTTACCTTTCTGAAGGCATAACCACCTATTGAGGAGAGCAACACCCTTCTAAGCGCATTGCCGATTGTTACAGAATATCCTCTTTCCAACGGTTCAATAGCAAAGCGTCCGAAATCATCGGCTTCAGCTTGAACTTTTTCCACACCGTTAGGCAATACTATTCCTTTAATCATAATATCTAAACTCCTATCTCGAATAGTATTCCACTATCCTTGAAATATCAAAAGCAGGCGCTATATCGGAAGGATTGTCTATCACAGAGACAGTCCAGTTATCCTGAGATTTAATCCACGCCGGAATACCTCTGTTTTTAATACGTTCGCTTATTTCTTCTTTTAACTTATCGGTTCTGTATTTATCCACTATAGTAATTTCATCACCGGCTTTAACAAGGATTGACGGAACGCTGACTCTTCTGCCATTCAATTTTATTATTCTATGAGATACCATCTGCCGCGCCTGAGGTCTTGAAGCAGCAAAACCCGCTCTATAGACCAGATTATCAAGGCGCCTTTCAAGTATCACAAGCATATTTTCACCTGCAATACCTTTTTGTTTCTTTGCTTTTTCCATATAATTTCTAAACGGTTTTTCGCACATCCCATAGATATATTTTGCCTTCTGCTTTTCCACAAGACGTTCCTTATAACCGGACTTTCTCGCTCTTGAAAGATTTTTTCCATGCTCTCCGGGTGGATATTTGCGTCTTTCAAAGGCGCACTTCGGAGAATCGCATCTGTCTCCTTTCAGAAAAAGTTTACTTCCGGTATAACGGCAACGCGAACATTTACTTTCTAAATATACAGCCATCTGATTTATCTCCTTTTTGTGTCATACTCTGCGCCGCTTAGGCGGTCTGCATCCGTTATGCGGAATAGGCGTAACATCCGCAATATCGGTAACTCTCAGTCCGAACGCAGCAAGACCCCTTACCGCTGCATCACGTCCAAACCCTGGTCCGCTCACTCTTATCGAAATCTCTTGAACACCAAAAGCCTGCGCTTTTCTTGCCACATCCTCAGCCACCATCTGGGCGGCAAACGGGGTTCCTTTTCTTGTGCCTTTGAATCCCACAACCCCTGAGCTTGACCAGCATAAAACGGCTCCTGATTTGTCTGTTATGGTAACAATCGTATTGTTAAAGCTCGATTGAATATATGCCACAGCGCTTAAAACGCTTCTTTTTTTAACCCTTCTTTTTCTGCTGCCTTTTTTAACCTTTTTTGCCATACACTACCTCTTAGATTTTCCGCCGACGGTTTTTCTCTTTCCCTTTCTAGTCCTGCTGTTGGTTCTGGTTCTTTGACCCCTGACAGGCAGACCGCGCCGATGTCTTAATCCCCTGTAGCTTCCAAGATTCATAAGGTTTTTTATATTCATAGCGACCGCGCGACGCAGGTCACCCTCAATCTTGTATTCGTGAAGAACCTTGTTTAACCTGTTGACCTCCTGATCGGTCAGGTTATTGGTTCTTGTATCAGGGTCAACATTTGCCTCTTCCAGCACCTTTTTGCCAAGGGTTGGTCCGATTCCATATATATATGTAATCGCAACCTCCATCCTTTTGTTTCTTGGGAGATCAACTCCTCCTACGCGAGCCAATTTTTATCCCTGCCTCTGTTTATGTTTAGGATTCTCACATATTACCCTTATAACACCTTTTCTCTTTACAACCCTGCACTTCTTACACATCCTTTTAACCGATGCTCTAACCTTCATATCTTCTCCCTTCTATTTATATCTGTAAATTATACGAGCCCTGTCGAGACTGTATGGTGAAATAGCCAATTTAACGGTATCACCCGGTAAAATTTTTATGTAATGCATTCTCATCTTTCCTGATACATGCGCAAGTATAACCTTGCCGTTGGGAAGTTTAACCTTAAACATCGCATCAGGTAACCTTTCAACAACCTTTCCATCTATCTCTATCGCTTTTTCTTTTGCCATAAATTATGTTCTCAATTCAGGCGCGTCAGCAGTTTAACACCATCTTTTGTAATTGCAACAGTGTCTTCGAAATGACTTGATCTCTTGTGATCTTTTGTCACTACAGTCCAACGATTTCTTTTTACATACAAATCCCTTGCCCCCTCATTTATCATTGGTTCAATCGCCAAAACCATTCCGGAAAGAATTTCAGCACCTTTCGAATCGGTCTTATAATTAGGAACCTGCGGCTCCTCATGAAGCTCTCTTCCTATTCCATGTCCAACATATTCTCTCACAACAGAAAACCCGTTCGCAACCGCATGATCTTCAACCGCTCTGCCGATATCTGAGATATGGTTTCCCACTCTCGCCTGCTCTATTGCTTTATCAAGACATTCCTTAGTGACCCTGTTTAGTTTTTTCGCACCTTCATCGACATCACCAACCAGAACCGTTCTCGCCATATCGCTATAGTAGCCATCCTTAAAAAGCCCGAAATCCAAACTGACCATATCTCCGTTTTTTATAACACATTTTTTAGACGGAATTCCGTGAACAATCTCATCGTTAACTGAAACACAGATAGCCTTGGGAAAACCGGCATAACCCAAAAACGCAGGATATGCTCCAACATCCTTGCTCCTGGCACGCGCCATCCTGTCTATCTCCAAAGTCGTAATACCTTCCTTAATCTGATCGATAAGATAGTCCATCACCATCCCTGTTGTCTGTCCAAGCTCATACATCTTTTCAATTTCATCTTCTGATTTGAGCACTATCAATCATAAACCTCTATTTTAACCTCTTGATGATGTTCTCAAATATTAAATTTGGCTCGCCGTCTCCGTCAATTTCCATAAGCATATCCGAATTTCTATAGTAATCAATCAAAGCCGCTGTCTTCCGGTTATATGTCTTTAATCTGTTTCTTACGGTTTCCTCGTTATCATCCTCACGCACAAAAAGAGTGCTTCCGCACTCATCACAAAGCATATCATTTTTTGGAGGATTAAAATAGATATTATAAACGGTTTTGCATTTCGGGCAACTTCTTCTTCCGGCAATTCGTTTGGTGATTTTCTCCTCGGGAACCATTATATTTAAAGCATAATCAATCTTTCTTCCGGTTTCAGCAAGCATATTTTTAAGAGCATCAGCCTGCTCTATGGTTCTGGGAAAGCCGTCGAGAATAAAACCGTTTCTGCAATCTTCCTCAGCCATTCTGTTTTTCATCATTCCGACAATCACCTCATCAGGCACAAGGGCACCCTCATCCATATACTTTTTAGCCTGTTTTCCAAGATCTGTGCCGTTTTTTATCTCGGCTCTGAGGATATCTCCGGTTGAAATCTCCGGAATCTGAAACCTCTCCGACAACATTTTGCCTTGCGTGCCTTTTCCTGCGCCAGGTGCGCCTAAGAGTATCAATATCATCTGCTATCTCCTTGCTTTTTTTATCATGCTTTTATAATCATGCATAAACAGATGCGACTCAATCTGCATAATGGTATCAAGAGCAACCTGAACAACAATCAATAGCGATGTACCGCCAAAAAAGAACGGAACATTGAATCGTTGTATAAAAACCCACGGCAGCACACAAATAATAGCAAGATAGATACCGCCTGCAAATGTAAGTCTATTGAGTATTGAATCTATATAGTTTGCGGTGCTTTTGCCAGGTCTTATTCCGGCGATAAAGCCACCGTATTTTTTCAGATTTTCAGCAACATCGGTGGGATTAAATATTATAGCCGTATAAAAATAGGCAAAGAAAAATATCATTATAACATACAAAACGGAATAGATTGCTCCTCCCGGATGCAGATAATCGGCAACATTCTGAAAAAATCCGGTGTGTACCATCGTCACAATGGTAGCCGGAAAAAGTAATATTGAAGATGCAAAAATCGGCGGTATAACCCCTGACACATTGATTTTTATTGGCAAATAGCTTGCCTGACCTCCGTAAAGTCTGTTGCCAACCATGCGCCTTGGATACTGAATCTGAATCCTCCTTTGAGCAAGCTCAACATGACAAACAAAATATATAATTCCTATCATCAGCGCTAAAATTATAACAAGAAAGATTACCGAAACCTCACCGGCGCTTATCAAACGGAAAGTGTTGCCTATAGCAGCCGGCATTCTTGCTACAATACCGGCAAATATTATAAGACTTATACCGTTTCCAATGCCTCGCTCATTAATCTGCTCCCCCATCCACATCAGAAACAATGTTGCGGTTGTCATGGTAAATACGGTAGAAAAAACAAAAGAGATCCCCGGAACAATAACAACGGGAGCCCCGCCTGTTCCCCTCATCTGCTCCAACCCAACCGCAATGCCTATCGATTGAAAAACCGCTATTACAACCGTGAGATATCTGGTGTATTCGGTTATTTTTACCCTTCCCTCTTCGCCTTCTTTTTTAAGCTTTGCAAGCTCGGGAAAAACACCTGCCAAAAGCTCTATGATAATAGCGGCACTAATATAGGGCATAATTCCAAGCGACATAACCGAAAGCTGCTTAAGAGCGCCTCCGGTAAACAGATTGAATAATCCCAAAACGGTATTTTGAGAGCTGTTGAAGATATCACGGAAAACATTTATATCTATGCCCGGGGTCGGAACATGTATGCCTGCTCTAAACAGAACAAGCATTCCTATCGTAAAAAATATCCTTTTGTTTAGCTCCGGCAGATTAAGAAACTTATCGTATCCGTTCATTAAGCTATAATCTCACACCCGGCAGCTATCAATTGCTCTTTCGCGGCTGAAGACATAGGAATATTGTCAATCCTAAGCTTTTTGTTTATTGTTCCGTTGGCAAGAATCTTAATGGCAGAACGCCTGCTTGAAATCAGTCCGGCTTTATAGATTGATTGTCTATCAACCAGGTCACCGTCATTAAATTTTCTATCAAGCCCACTTAAGGAAACAATTTCAAACTCTGTCCTGTTTAAAGATTTGAATCCTCTCTTTGGAACGCGCCTTATAAGTGGCATCTGACCGCCTTCAAAATAGGGACCTTTTGCCCCACCTGAGCGGGATTTCTGACCCTTCGTTCCTCTTCCGGCGGTAGTTCCCCAACCCGAGGAATCTCCTCTGCCGATTCTCTTTTTATTTTTATAAACCGTTTTTGAAAGATTATTAAGCGTTAACATCTTTATCCTCCACATTACTGCAGGAAACAAGAAATGAAATCTTATTCACCATTCCTCTTACCTGCGGAGTATCCTTCAAAATTACACTGCTTCCCGTCTTATTGAGACCCAAGCTATGGGCAATAATTTTGAACCGCTTATCTTTGCCGGCAAGTCCTCTTCTAAGCGTAATTTTTATCATGCTCATTTGGATTCTTCCTCTTTGCCTCTGGCGGCAATATCCTCATAGGTTCTAAGAGCTTTGAGTGCGGCTACTGTAGCCTGAGCAACATTAAACGGATTGTTGGTGGCAAGCGACTTGGCAACCACATCTTTATACCCTGATGCCTCAAGTATCGCCCTCATCGTCCCGCCTGAAACAATGCCAGTCCCCTTTTTGGCAGGTCTTATCATAACCATGCCGGAACCGCGTTTCATAATTATCTTATGCGGCAATGTTCCTTTTACTATTGGAACCTCAAAAAGATGCTCCTTTGCTTTTTTTGCGGCTTTGCTTATGGCATCTGAAACCAGTCTCGATTTGGCTCCAGCAACACCTACTCTGCCCTGCTTGTCTCCTACCGCAACAAGCGCGTTAAATCGGAATCTCCTTCCGCCTTTAACTACTTTTGCAATCCTTCCTACATGAATCAAATACTCGCTAAAATTGTCCTGTTCTTTTTCCACATAAACTCCTTTCAAAATTTTAGCCCCGCCTTTCTGGCAGCCTCAGCAATAGCTTTGATACATCCGTGATATTGATAGCCAGATCTATCAAATACCACCTCTTTTATGCCTTTCTTTACCGCTCTTTCGGCAATAAGAGTGCCAACCGATTGCGCGGACGTCTTATTTGCGCCTTTAAATTTTGCAAGATCCTTTTCCAAGTTCGACGCACTTACAAGCGTTCTACCGTTAACATCATCAATAAGCTGAGCATATATATGCAGATTACTTTTGAACACCGACATTCTCGGTCGTGTCTCTGTTCCGCTGATTCTATTTCTTAATCTTCTATGACGTCTTATTCTTCTTACTTTTTTTATTTCAACCGACATTCCTACCTCACTTACCAGCAGTTTTGCCCACTTTTTTTCTTATCCTTTCATCACTGTATCTTATGCCTTTTCCTTTATACGGCTCCGGGGGTCTGAGTGATCTGATATCGGAGGCAGCCTGCCCTACCTTCTGCTTATCTATGCCACTTACAACAATTGTCACGCCCCTCTTATCAACTTCGCAATTCACCTCCGGAGGGATATTATATATCACCGGATGCGAATAACCTATATTTAAAGTCAGCCTGCCTTTCTCAACACTGGCACGATATCCTACTCCCACAAGTTCAAGCGTTTTTTTGTATCCTTTTGAAACACCTGTAATCATGTTGTCTATCAAGGCTCTTGTTGTTCCCTGCATAGCCTGGTTTGACAACGACTCTTCAGTCTTTATTCTTAAAACATTATCATCTTTTTCAATAACGATTCCCGGGTAAAGATCTAATGTAAGGCTACCGTTTTTGCCCTCAACCTTAACCGTTCTCCCCTCAACTGCAACAGTAACATCGGTTGCTATCTCAATCGGTTTATTGCCAATACGACTCATAAACTATACCTCACCCTTTAGATTCAGAAAATCTGACATATTATCTCTCCGCCAATTTTCTGCTCTTTAGCTTCCGCTGTACTCATAACTCCCCTGCTTGTAGAAATAATCTCTTTGCCCAATCCGTTATACGGAAGCACAATCTCATCAACCGTTTTGTAAACCCTTAAACTCGGTTTGCTGATGCGTTTGAATATTCTAAATGACGGATTGCCTTTTTTATCATACTTCAACTTAACGCTCACCGACAACCCTTTCTCGCTGTATCCTTCAATATAGCCTTCTTCTTCCAGAATTTTAAGAATATTTCTTACCATCTTGGAATTACGCAACGCAACATATTTGCGTTTCATCATAGCCGCATTCTTAATCTTTACTATAGCATCGGTTATTGTATCTTGCATCGTTACCAGCTCGCCTTTGTTACACCGGGTATCTCTCCCCAGCTTGCCATTCTTCTGAAGCAGATTCTGCATAATCCGAATCGTCTGATATAGCCTCTCGGTCTTCCGCATACAGAACATCTATTGTATCCCCTAACCTTGTATTTAGGTGCTCTTTTGCTCTTTTCAATTAAAGCCTTCTTCGCCAAATTTACCTCCTGCTATTTTCTAAACGGCATTCCAAGCCCTTCAAGCAATGCCTTGCCCTCTTCTGCAGTTTTAGCGGTTGTGAGAAACGAAATAGACATTCCATGAATCTTTGAGACCTTATCATACTCAATTTCAGGAAAAATTAACTGCTCTCTCACACCAATGCTAAAATTGCCTTTCAAATCAAAACTCCTTGCCGATACACCTTTAAAATCCCTGACCCTTGGCAATGCAAAGGTAATAAAACGATCAAAAAAGTCATACATTCTACCGGACCTTAAGGTAACCATGCATCCTATAGGCATACCCTTTCTTACCTTGAAATTTGCAATTGAACGTCTTGCACGCGTTATTACCGCCTTTTGTCCTGTGATCTGAGAAAGCTCCTCCGCTGCAGCATCAAGCAGTTTTATATCGTTGACTGCCTCACCCATTCCAACATTTATAACAATCTTAACGAGCTTAGGCGCTTCCATAACATTCTTGTAACGAAAACGCTTCATCAGCTCAGGAATTACCTCTTCTTTATATTTTGTCTCTATGCGTGATCTGTATTCAGCCATCTTCTACTCCGCTCTTAGATCTTCGTTGCATTTTTTGCAGAATCGTATTTTTCTGCCATCCTCGAGAAACCTTATTCCTATTCTTGTTATTTTATTGCAATGCGGACACTCCAACTGAACATTCGAAATTGCAATCGGCATCTCTTTGTCCACTATTCCGCCTTTACTTTTTTGACTCGATTTAAGATGCTTCTTAGCAACGTTAACATTCTCCACAATTACCCTGAGCGAATCACCTTTTTTAAAGCTTATTATCTTTCCGGTTTTACCTTTTTCTCTGCCGGAAATCACCCTGACGGTATCGCCTTTTCTCAATCTTGTTTTTATACCTGCCATATCACACTTCCCGTTTTCAAACCACAAATCTTTTGTCTCATCACAGCACCTCTGGTGCAAGCGATATAATTTTCATATACCCTCTTCTTCTGAGTTCCCTGCCTACCGGGCCGAAAACGCGCGTGCCAACCGGCTCCTTCTGATTGTTCACAATAACAGCGGCATTATCATCAAATTTTATATAGCTGCCATCGTCTCTTCTTACTTCTTTGCTTGTTCTGACTACAACAGCCTTTACAACATCACCTTTTTTAACCTTGCCATTAGGAACTGATTCCTTTACCGAAGCAACGATAAGATCTCCGAGCGAAGCATATCTTCTTTTTGAGCCTCCTAAAACCTTTATACAACCTATCTGCTTTGCTCCGGAGTTATCAGCAACCCTTAATCGTGTTTCCTGCTGAATCATCGGTTACTCTCCTGCAAGCCCTCAACGATAAAGTGCTTATGTCTGCTGAGCGGCCTTATCTCTCTTATTATAACCTTATCTCCCTGCTTATACCGATTAGTGGCATCGTGAGCTATAAATCGTTTTTTGCGGTTTATCACCTTTTTTGTTCGCGCATCTTTGACACGTCTTTGAACCAGCACAACCACCGATTTATCCATCTTATCGCTCACAACAACGCCTTTCAATCTTGTTTTGTTCTCGTTCATTGCGTCACCTTCATATTTAAAGCGGTAAGAGTTCGTGCAAGATCCTTCTTCAGCTTTTTTATCATCATCGGGTCTTCAATCTCCTCCGCGCTCTTTCTCATTCTCAGGGTAAAAATTTCCCTTCTCAAATCGTTAGCCTTTTTCTCCAAATCCTTTCTATCAAGATTTACAAGCTCTTTGTAATTCATCACTGTTCCTTCGAGACAAATTTAACCGCAATAGGCAGTTTGCTTGCTGCAAGCCTCATTGCCTTTGCCGCCATCGCTTCATCCACACCGCCGATTTCAAACAGAATTCTCCCCGGCTGAATCGGAGCAACCCAAACTTCAGGATTGCCTTTCCCTTTGCCCATCCTGGTTTCGGCAGGTTTCTTTGTAAGCACCTTGTGAGGGAATATCCTTATCCATATCTTACCGCTCTTAGCTAAGCTACGATTAAGCGCAACCCTGGCCGCTTCTATCTGTCTTGCGGTAATCTCAGCCCAATCCAGAGCCTTCATACCATAATCTCCAAAACTAACCCTGCTTCCGCCTTTAGCGTTTCCATCCAGCTTCCCTCTTCCACGCTGCGGTTTTCTATATTTTGTTCTTTTAGGCATTAACATAGCGATTCACCCCTGCAACTTATTTCTTGGTTGTGGCGGAAGCATGCTCCGCAGAATTATGATTACTGGATTTGCAGACCCACACTTTCACACCTATAACACCAGCTAAGGTCATCGATTCTGCAAAACCATAACTTATATCTGCGGTGAGAGTGTGAAGAGGAACCCTTCCTTCCATTATCCACTCCCTTCGCCTCATTTCAGCCCCGCCAAGTCTTCCTGAACAAGCAATTTTTATCCCCTCGGCGCCGTTCTTTTTTGCAAGCATCACTGCCCTTTTCATAGCTTTTCTGTAAAAAACCCTCTTTTCAAGCTGCAATGCTATATTTTCGGCGATAAGTTGGGCATCCAGATCTATCATCGGCACCTGTTTCACATCAACAGAAAACTCATAATTTGTAAACTTCTTAATGTATTCTTTAAGTTTCTCTATCTCTCCGCCCTTTCTTCCTATGATAATTCCGGGTCTGGAGGCATGTATTACAGCATGAACATGGTCGCTCTTTCTCTCAAGAACTATAGAGGAAATTCCGGCATAATAAAACTTCTTTTTTATGGCGTTTCGAATCATTATATCCTCGCTTAGCCAAGCCTTATAGTTCTTTTTGTTATACCAGTTCGAAAGCCAGCCTTTATTTATACCAATGCGCAACGAAACAGGATTTACCTTTTGACCCAAAACATCACCTCCCTATCTTCATCGTAACTTTTATATTGCTAAATCGTTTAAGTATTCTATATGCCCTGCCCATAGCCCTGGGTTTTATTCTTTTCATACGCATTCCATCATCAGCGGTAACGTTGGCTACTATCAGTCTGTCAATATCAACACCCTGATTTTCGGCATTGGCAACAGCCGCATAAAGCATTTTATACAAAATATAAGCAGCTTTTTTAGGCATAAACTTAAGTATTGTAAGTGCCTCTTCGGCGGTTTTGCCTTTTATATGATCTATGACAACCCGAACCTTTCTGGGGGCAATACGCGCTCCTTTCACATAGCTTACAATTTTTTCAGCCATTTTACTTTCCTATTTTCTTTTGAACAACACCGCGATGACCTCTGAAAGTCCTTGTCGGTGCAAATTCGCCCAGTTTATGCCCAACCATCTCTTCGGTAATATAAACCGGTATAAACTTGTTTCCGTTATGCACGGCAAAGGTTACGCCCACAAACTCAGGCATCACCGTAGAGCGTCTTGACCATGTTTTAATAGGTTTTTTCTTCTTTTCCCGCTGCATCTTTTCAACCTTTTTAAGTAATTTAGCATCAACAAACGGTCCTTTTTTTATAGATCGCGGCACAACTCCTCCTACCTTCTTTTAACTATATATTTATCTGTCTGCTTGTTTTTCCGTGTTCGATGCCCTTTGGTCGGTTTTCCCCACGGAGTCACCGGATTTCTTCCCGTTCCCATCTTTCCTTCACCGCCTCCATGCGGGTGATCTACAGGGTTCATAGCATTTCCTCTCACGTGAGGTCTCCTGCCGATATGTCTGCTGCGTCCCGCATTTCCAAGCGAGATATTGGAATGCTCGCTATTTGAAACCTGACCAATAGTCGCCATACAATCTAGCGGGACTATCCTCACCTCGCCTGAGGGCATCTTCAGATGAGCAAATCCGGATTCCTTCGCAAGCAGCTGAACGATTGTTCCTGCTGCTCTGGCTATTTTGCCTCCGCCTCCGGGCTTCAACTCAACATTATGCACAAAACTACCCGAAGGAATATTTCTGAGCGGCATACTGTTGCCCACCTTTATCTCGGACTTCTCATCGCTCACTATTATATCACCTTTTTTTAAACCCTCAGGGGCAACTATATATCTTTTTTCTCCGTCTATGTAGTTTATCAACGCAATCCATGCACTTCTGTTAGGATCATACTCTATAGAGGCAACCTTTCCGTTAATTCCTTTTTTGGATCTCTTAAAATCAATGATTCTGTATCTTCTTTTGTGACCGCCACCTCTATGGAAAGAAGTTATCCTTCCATAAGCATTCCTGCCACCGGTTTTCTTTAAAGATTTGGTCAATCTTTTTTCAGGTTTTTTAGCCGTCAGCTCACTAAAATCGCTGACCGACATAAAACGTCGGGATTTGGTGTACGGCTTATAAAGTTTTACTCCCACTTTGCCTCCCTCATAGCTCCTTTATCTCTTCACCCTCTTTCAAGGTCACTATCGACTTAACCCTTCTCTTTCTGAAACCTTCTATATTCTTGAAACGCTTTTTCTTTTTCGGAAGATTTATTATATTGACCTTTTCCACCTTCGCTTTAAAAAAGGTTTCAACAAAACGTTTAATCTCATTTTTCGTAGCCCTTGGGTCAACGTAAAAATGCAGCTTCCCAAACTCAGCATCCTTAACCGATTTTTCTGTCAGAACTCTGCCTTTGATAATAGAAAATTTATCCTTCATCGTGTAACCTCTTTTTCAGCCCGTTTAATGCAGCTTCGGTAATCAAAATATTAGAATAGTTCATCAGTGAGCCCACTCTAACCGAATTGACATTTATCAGTTCAACATCCTCTATATTTCTGAACACAATCCGTTTATCATTATCCTCGGTGTCAACAAGCATGAGAACATTGCCATCAATTTTTATATCTTTAAGGAAGCCGTACGCCTCTTTGGTTTTCTTAAAACCAAACTCTCCTGTTATGCAAAAAATATCGTTTTGTCTTAGTGTTAATCCAACCAAAAACGCCTTTTTCTTCTCTTTTTTGTTTATTTTCTGATTATATGAACGCGGATGCGGACCAAACGCAACGCCGCCGTGATATCTTGTCGGCGATCCTGCATCTCCTGCCCTTGCATTGCCTGTTCCTTTTTGCCTGTATAGTTTGCGCGTGCTTCTGCTTACGGTTCCCCTGGTCTTCACAGAGACTGTCCCCTGTCTCAGGTTCGCCTGCTCTGCCACAATAACCCGGGAAAGCAATCTGTCGTAATTTTTCCCACTACATCCCGGTATGCCAAGCTCAATGTCTTCCAGTCTGCTGGCAGTCCAGTCATAATGACCTATCTTAATCGTTTTGCTATATGCTTCAGACATTTTTCTTTCCATGTTTTTTTATCGTTACAAGCGCTCCGGGAGCTCCCGGTATGGCACCTTTTATATACAAAATGTTGCTTTCGTTGATAACCTTGACAATTTTAAGGTTTTTAACGGTAACGTTCTGATTACCCATATGTCCCGGCAATTTTCTTCCCTTTACCACTCGACCCGGAAACTCACAGTTTCCGATAGATCCCGGAGCTCTGTGAAACATTGATCCGTGACCACCGGGTCCTCCGTGAAAACCATGCCTTTTTATTACACCGGCAGCGCCTCTTCCTTTTGAAACAGCCGTTACATCAACCTTTTCTCCTTCCTGAAAGATTTCGGTTGTAATTTTATCTCCTATATTAACGGATAAATCCGTTTTTATCTGTTTCAAAAATCTAACCGGTTTAATCTTTGCCTTTTTAAATATGCCGCTCATCGGTTTATTAGCAGATTTCTTGATTCCGAAACCGATAACAACTTCGGAATCACCTACACGTCTAACAACAGGACACGGTCCGGCTTCTACCACCGTGACCGGTACCGCACCAGATCCGTCATAAATCTGCGTCATACCGACTTTATAACCCATTAAAACTGACATCATCTCTCCTATAGCTTAATTGTAATATCGACGCCGCTGGGAACATTAAGCTTTGTCAGAACATCAATCGTCTGAGGCGATGCATTCTCAATATCAATCAAACGAGATCTTCTTCTCATCTCAAACTGCTCCCTTGACTTTTTGTCGATATGAGGCGAACGCAAAACAGTATAACGAGTTATTCTTGTTGGGAGCGGAACAAGCGCCTTTATATTGCCGCCTGTTCTTCCCACCATTTCAACTATGCTCTTAACAGTATCATCAAGAATCTTTGCATCAAACGATTTCAACTTCAATCTTACAATTTTTTTCATCTTTTCCTACTTCAATATCTCGCTGACAACACCTGCACCAACCGTTCTTCCGCCCTCTCTTATTGCAAAGCGGGTCTCTTTCTCAAGAGCAACAGGACTTATCAGCTCAGCGGTCATCTCTACATTGTCTCCGG
>JALWSW010000098.1 GCA_027080125.1 Campylobacterales bacterium
GTTCTGAACAGGCGTTGGTTTTATCTATGATGGAGATGGTGCTTCAGGGGGTAAGCACACGTAAAGTAGAGAAGGTCACCGAGGAGTTATGCGGTGAGAACTTTTCCAAGTCAATGGTCAGCAGACTGTATATTCCGCATTTAACTGGACACCAATTCCGGAAATAGCTGGACACTGTTTCCGGAATTAAGTGGACACCTTTTCCGGTTTTAGCTGGACACTTTTTGCGGGTTTTCCGTTTTTGGTGTCCAGTTATTTCCGTTATTGTTTTTTCTGTGCGATTTTTGTTTTTCTTTAATCCTTTTTCTGCGTATCCTCTACTTAAAATAATAGGAGGGGATGTGAAAAAGAGAAAAAGAAGGAGGCTGAGTTTGAGACAGATCAAAGAGATATTGAGATTGAAGAGGAAGGATTTAAGCAACAGACAGATTGCGAAGGCATGCAGCATATCTCCCACTACCGTGGAGAAATATATAGAGAGGATAGAAGCAGCTTCTGTTTCTTATGATGATATGAAAGAGAGATCTGAAGATGAGATAATGGGCGAGCTTTTTAAAGAGAATACACCAAAGAACAAGAAAGCTATGCCGGATATGAGCTATATACACAAACAGCTGAAGATGAAAGGCGTTACGCTTCAGCTTCTATGGGAGGAGTATAGAGAAGCTCATCCTGAGGGCTACAGCCGTACCCAGTTCTGCTACTACTACAATCGTTGGAAAAAGAAGCTTAATCCTACAATGAGATTCAACCATAAGGCAGGCGAAAAGATATTTGCGGACTTCTCAG
The DNA here is from genome assembly GCA_027080125.1 of Campylobacterales bacterium. GTDB lineage: Bacteria > Campylobacterota_A > Desulfurellia > JAADFJ01 > JAADFJ01 > JAADFJ01. The sequence goes on from JALWSW010000098.1 coordinate 790, forward strand.
GGGATAAACCCTCTATAACAGATCCTGAAACGGGAAAGAAGACCGAAGTCGAGCTGTTTGTGGCTACCCTCGGAGCAAGCAGCTATACCTTTGCAATGGCAGTTGAGAATCAGAAGAAAGAAAACTGGATAGAGTGCCACAAGAAGATGTTTTCATTCTTCGGCGGAGTGCCTGAATATGTAGTACCTGATAACCTGAAGTCAGGTGTTACATCACCTGATTATTACGATCCTCAGATTAATATCTCATATGCGCAAGATGGCTGAATATTACGATGTTGCAATACTGCCTGCAAGGCCTGTAAAACCGAAGGATAAGGCAAAGGTTGAAAATGCGGTATTGAATGTTCAAAGAAGAATATTGGCAAAACTCAGAAACAGGACGTTCTTTAGCATTGAAGAGCTAAACAGCGCCATAAGAGATGCACTTGATGAATTCAACGGCAGGAAGATGCAGCAGCTCGGTAAATCAAGATATGAGCTCTTCTGCGAGATAGATAAGCCTGCCTTGAGAAGTCTTCCCGAAAGGCCGTTTGAAATCTTCTCATGGAAGAAGGCTAAGGTGGGTCTTGATTATCATGTAATCATAGAGGGCATTCACTACTCTGTTCCATATACGCTTATCAACCGGACTGTGGAGATAAGATACAACAGCAGTAGAGTCGAAGCCTTTTGCAACAACAAAAAGGTATGCTCTCATCTGAGAAGTTTCAAAAAAGGAGCATTTGTCACCTCTACTGTCCATATGCCGCACTCCCATAGAGGCTATATGCAATGGAGACCCGATAAGATAAGACGGTGGGCAGACAGTGCAGGGCCGAATACATCTCTGTTTATCAACAAGATAGTTGAGACCTGCAGCCATAAGGAACATGCCTATAGAATGTGCCTTGGCGTTATGAGACTTTCAAAAAGATACAGCTCGGAGAGACTGGAGAATGCCTGCTCTATAGCCCTATCTGCAGAATCATACAGATACAGAACACTCAAAGCCATTCTTAAAAACAGAATGGATGAGAATGCGGCTATAGAGCAGAACAAAGAACAGTCCTCTGCTATCATAATACATAAAAATATCAGAGGCAACAGCTTTTACGCGGGATGTGACCTGTGAATAGCTTAAGAGACAGACTCCTTGCAATGAGACTTTACGGTATGGCCTCTGCTTTGGAAGAATACTCAGACAGCGAAACATTCAAAGAGATGAGCTTTAGAGAACAGCTTTCTATCCTGCTTGAGCAGGAAGGCATATACAGAAATAGCAGGCAGCTGAAAAGATTGATTACTACGGCAAGGCTCAGATACACCGATGCCTGCATAGAGGAGATTAAGTTTAATGCGTCAAGAGGATTTGATAAAGGGCTGCTTCTCGATCTGTCTAAGATGGACTGGGTAAGCAATAAAAGAAATATAATAATAACCGGGCCGACAGGAACAGGCAAGACATATATAGCCTGCGCCATAGGTAACAGCGCCTGCAGGCACGGTGTTAAGACGCTCTACATAAGACAGCCGAAACTATTCGGTGAATTCAGGTTAGCAAGAGCCGACGGAGAGTATATGAAGAGATTGGATAAAATCTCAAAGACGGAACTTTTAATCATAGATGATTGGGGTATGTCTTCTTTGAATGATATGGAAAGAAGGGATCTGTTTGAGATCGTAGAGAACAGATACGATATACATTCCACAATCATAGTAACTCAATTTCCTGTTGATAAATGGCATTCCTTGATAGGAGATCCGACGATTGCAGATGCAATATGCGACAGATTGATACACAACGCATATAGATTAAAGCTTACAGGAGGATCTATGAGAAAAATAAAAATGGAACATAAAATAAAAGGAGGTATTTAAATTGAAAACAGGGAAGTTGAAAGAGCAAAAAAGAAGCGGTTTTGGGTGTTTGAGATTAAAAAATCTTGACTTATCTGGACACTAATGTAAAACAAAAAGAGAAAGGATTGAAGAAAAAAACAGGTGTCCACTTATTTCCGGAAAAGGTGTCCAATGTCAGCGGAATACACACGCAGGATCTGCGGTATTTTTCTTTTTTAGCAAAATAGTTAGAGATCAAATTTACTGTATATGGCACACAATTCTCCTCTTATTGTCACTTATTTCAATTAATTAGGTATATATAAAATAAACTACCTATAAAAATAGATAATAGAAACTTTCTGAAAATTATATGGATAATGATAGTCATAACAATACTAAGTAACCTATATTCTAAAATATAAAAATCCACACTTTTTTGAAAAATAACATATAGAGTTAAAATAGTAAGCAAAGCTATAGGCAAATCATCCTTTAAAAATACAAACTTCTTAGCATGCTTTTTAAAAAATACAAAAGGCAAAAACCTTGTCAAAATATTAGCAAAAGCCGCAACTAAAATCTCAAGCATATTTATGCCTTGCAAGAATTATCGAAAAAGAAAACAAAATGGAAAAAATCAAAATATTAGGAACATTTAAGGTGTAAAATATAAAATAAGAAAAAATACCAAGTAAAAAGGGAAACGGCTTTTTCTTGCGTAAAATATTTTCCAGCAGAATAACTACGAACAAACTTACCAAAACAAAATCCAATCCTTTTAACTCAAAATCAACATAATTGACAAAGATAACTCCGCAAACAGTGCCGAATAGCCAATAAAAATGATTTAAAACAGATACATATAGTTCATATTTGCGGCCATTATTTTTATGGGTTAAAATTGCAAATGTTTCATCTGTAAGAGCAAATATTTTATAGAATTGATTTTTATATCTATCTAAAAATGTTAATGAATAAAATAACTGCCTGAAATTTAACAAAAATGAGGCTATAAATATATCTATTAAGGATAACTTCTTATAAATTCCTATCAATAAAAACTGCAAAGATCCTGAATATATAATAATAGACATCAAAATAACCAAATACGAATTTATGCCAATTTTGACAGCTACTATTGCAAAAGAAAAGCTTAGCGTAAAATAGCTGACAAATATAGGAAAGGTATCTTTTAAAGCCTTTATGAATTTCATTCGCTTTTCTTTAATACTATTAAATAGGTGCCGGCTTCTTTATAAGTTGGATAGAGGTTCAAATAATCTGAACAATCGAACCCGATTTCCTCAGCAATATCAATTAAGTTTCCACTGTATGTTTTGCATTCTTCCTCATAATCTAATCCGGCAATTAAAGATTCTAACTCTAAGATCATAAATATATAATAAGCCATTAACTTATTACTTATTTCCTCAATATAAAAACTTTTTATTTGATTGAAAAGTTTATTTAATATGTTTTTGGACAAACTAATCTTGTTATTTAAAGCAAGATATCTAACATAAGGGATATTTTCCCTAAAAAGGCTATATAACTCTTCCTCTTCAGGAGTTAAATTTTTTATAGGAAACATAACCTTGAACATATATGAGGTATGATGAAGTATTAAATTCTTTTCCCGTTCAAGCTTAGTGTTATACTCCGAAACAAATTCATCACTAATTATCAAGTATCCCTTGCTTTTTAGCAATTTAAATGATTTTTCTAAAAACATAGATAAATTCATATGAAGGGAAGAACCGACAGATAAAAGAGTGTCAAATTTTTCTTTGAATTTAAGCTCTAAAAAACTGTCATGATATATATTTTTTATATTTGATATTCTATTAAGATAAAACGCACTTTTAGGACTCGGCTCAACGCAATCAAACCTAAATTTGTTATTAGTAAATTCAATAATTAAATTTAAATGATTTCCCGGACCGGATCCTATATCTAATATTTTTTCTTTAGCAGCGTATCTATTTAAAAAAGCCCCGATTAGCAAAGCTTGAAATAGATATCCCGGATGAAAATATTCAAAAAAACTGTATAAATCTGTATTTTTTCTTCTTTCAAAATCACTGCCATCATTTTTTAATGAACTTTTATTAAAAATAAATTCTTTAGCCTCTATCATATTTTCAGGATTTTGAGATAAAATGGAGAATTCGTTCTGTAACAATTTAAAAGCAAAACTATTTTTTCTCTTAATATTTTCCAACAAATCGCAATCCAAATTTTTTAAAAATTTTTTAATTTTATGCAGGTTATTTTTCCCGACAGAGGATAAAAATATACCTCGCTTGGTATTAATTATTCGTATATTTTTGAAGGTTTTATAAAAGTCAAAATCACTCTCTTTTGCTATTATTCTAATGGTATCTACACCGTTTTCTAATTCCTCTTTAGCTTTATTCGCATATTCTTTGTTAAACAGTTTTATAAACCTATCTTCATAAAAAAACGGCTCAAAATTTTTAGGATAAAAAACAGTAACCATTAATATAACTTCATCAGCTATTGCTTTATATATGTGCGGGACATCAGCTTTAAATTCATAGCTATCCCGTTGAGTTAAAAGCTTTGGATTTTGAATTTCACCTGTTAATACAGAACCTTTAATTGTATACACCTGTTCGGTAACACCGTTAAAGTGCGGCTGTGAAACATAAGAGGCGCAATTTAAAAGTGTCATTTTGTAAACTTCCAGATCATCGCCTTTTTCTACCAAAGAAACGGTTACATTATCTTCTTTTATTTCACAGTTTTCACCTACAAGTTCTCCAAAAGAAATTTCTAAAATCGTAGCAATAGACCATAAAGTATTGATTGTAGGATTTGTTTTGTTCTCCTCTATCTTGTAAAGCGTTGATTTGGCAATCCCTGCTTTTTGAGCTAATGAAGACAAAGTATATCCTCTTTTCTCTCTATAAAGTTTGATTTTTTCTCCGAGTTTCATATAAGCTCCTATAATTTATTACTGTTTCTTTTAGAAAATTATATCAAATGCATAATCATTGTCAATAAAAAGTAAGTTTTTAACGAATAAGAAGAAAAGAACGATGCTATTTATTCAGAAAAATTTACTAAAAAAGTTTTTATACTATTGTCAAGGCATTGAAAAAAATTAAAATTGGTTTCCTATAAAAAACCAAAGGGCATACAGCAGTTCGTATTTTATTACGCAAGAGCCGGTCGATAATCACTTTTTTTCTTCATTGTTTAGTACAGAACAGAAGCGGGTCCTCTGATGAATAACTACAATCTTTCAAGAAATTCATGCAATAAAAAACGGGATTCTTATTATCTGAGTTTACCCGAGCAAGAGGTGCTTGGTTATAAGAAATCGATGGACGCGTATCAGTATAACTTGCAAACCAACATAAAAAACGGGCTAAAGCGCAGCAGAATGCGACAGATGATGGATCAAAAGAGAATAAGAATTTGGAGAAAATTGTCTCGACATGGGGGTGATTTACCCTTTCCGCACAAATTCTGCGCTTTTGCCGGCTCAATCTGAAACCTTTTTATCGCATCCGTTCTCAATCAAAGGTACGCTTTCGCAGACTTGCATTAAGCTATAAATGTGCCTATAGTTATATATTATCAATCAAAAAAGGAGCCGCATTATGAATACGGGTATGCTGAAGAAAAAAATCAGAATTTCAGGCAAAGAATATGAGTATTTTGATATCAGCGCGCTTGGCGATATGGGTTATGACATCGCTTCTCTTCCGTTTTCGATAAGGATACTCGTTGAAAATGTAGCAAGAAAAATGGACGGAAAGATCGTGAAAGAATCCGATCTGCTTCATATAGCCGGATGGCGCGGCAGATATGATAAGCCGGTCGAGATTCCGTATTATCCTTCCAGAATCCTGATGCAGGATTTTACAGGCGTTCCGGCTGTTGTCGATCTGGCGGCTATGAGGGATGCGATAAAAGCTGTTGGAGGCGATCCGAAAATGATAAATCCGTTTGTGCCGGTTGACCTTGTAATCGATCATTCGGTTCAA
>JALWSW010000099.1 GCA_027080125.1 Campylobacterales bacterium
AGCTTGGGTATTACGAGAATCGAATTCTTGTTACGTTTTATCATTTTGCTTAGCTCATCAAGAAGATTGCCTTCAACTATCTTCGAAGAAACTTTTATTCCAGCCTCTTGGGCTTCATCTTTGTATTGATTTATAAGTGTTTTTCCTATATTTTCTATTCCTTTTGTTGCTATATCATCCGAACTTATGCCAAAATTGCCCGAAAGCAGATAGTCGGTATCGGATGAAAACAAAAGAATAAGTTTTGCCGACTCTTCTTTGGCAATTCCTATCGCCTGTTTTACCGCCTTTTCTCCAATCTTGCCGCCTTTAACTATACAAATAATCTCTTTGCCCATAAAACTATCCTCCTATCAAAAGCCAGACGGTTGCAATAATAATACTAATAACCATAACCGGTCCGCCTACCTTAAGAAATTCAACAAACCGCAACGGATAACCGGCTTTTTCTGCCAAACCTGCTGTGACAACATTTGCGCTGGCACCAATCAATGTCCCGTTGCCTCCAAGGCACGCCCCCAACGATAACGCCCACCACAAAACGGCGCCGTGAGCTCCGGGAATAGTTTCTGTCAGGTATCCCACCACAGGAAGCATAGTTGCGGTAAAAGGAATATTATCAATAATAGCTGAGGCAAAAGCGGACACCCATATGATCAGTATTATTGCCGCTACTCTACTTGTTCCGGCAAGATGTTTTACCATATCAGCAAGCATCTGAATAATTCCGGTCTGCTCGGCTGCTCCCACAACAATAAAGAGCATCATAAAAAAGATAAGTGTCGGCCACTCCACCTCTTTTTCCAGAATTTCCACAACATCGGCACCTGAGATTACCAAAAGTATTGTAGCTCCCAGCAAGGCGGCAACTGATGGTTCCATATGAAGAGCTCCGTGCGTGATAAAAAGCAGTATGACAAAACCCAGAACCCAGAGCGATTTTTTCAACAGTTTCATATCGGTTATTTTGTATTCTCTTTTGAGTTTTCTCATAAGCTCATCGACATTTTCAACCGCCGCCTTACCGTATTCTTTGCCATAAAACAGCTTCATAACAAAAATGGTAACAACGGTTATTATCGCTATGACAGGAGTGAGGTTTATCAAAAACTGGTTGAACGTAAGATGGGCATATGAACCTATCAGTATATTCGGAGGATCTCCGATCAGGGTTGCGGTTCCTCCTGCATTGGACGCCAAAACTTCGGGGATAAGCAGACTGAACGGATTGATTTTCAAAACAAGTGCAATCTCGATAGAAACAGGAGTCAGAAGCAGCATTGTCGTTACATTATCCAGAAATGCACTTGTAACGGCTGTAACAATCATCAAGATTGCGGCAAGCCGGAAAACTTTACCTTTGGATAGTTTGTAGGAAATATATGCAAGCCACTGAAAAACACCGGTTTTTTTCATTATGCCGACGATAATCATCATTCCCATTAAAAGGAAGATGACATTCAGATCTATCGCTTTCATGGCTTCATCGAAAGAGATAATAAAATAATCCTGATTTAGCGTGCCAAGCGTATAAGAAAGAAAGATTGCCAAAACTGCTCCGATTGTTGCCGCAAGAGTTCGGTGAAACAGTTCGAAGGTTATGAGTGCATACATAACAATCAGTATTGCAAGAGCAATCCAGAACGCCGGACCAGCTTCTCTTTTCAATGTTTCGTTTTTTGTAGCTCTGAAAATCTTTCCTTCGTTATAAAATTTATTTACCAGGATATCCTGTTTTTTATAGCTCGATTTGAAAAATGAAACCTTTATCGATGAGGGTATTACGGAAAGATTATCGATTTTCATCTCATAGAAACCCGATTCGTTGCTTACGGTATTGGCAATCTTTTTCCCATTCAAAAATGCTTCTACTTTGACATCTCCGACCGGCGTATCGTGAGCATTAACAATTTTGCCATCTATCTGGACGGGTAGAGAAAAAGCTGGTGATATAGATAGCAATGTAAGAAAAAGATAAAAAATAGAGGCGGTAATAACGGTCTTCTTCACAATTCCCCCTTAAATCGTTTATTAAACTGGAACAACTAAAGCAGTTGCCGCAATAAAAAATATAATCGCTTAATATGGTTATTGTATATACACTTGAGCTTGAATTTTAGATAATTATCCTCTTATGTCAATAAAGCGGGTTGCCTAAAATTCCTCAAGCGGAAAAACCGAAAGCACACCCGCACCAATTTTTTATCTGCCATTGCCGCAGGAGGTAATAAAATCTCAAATGTATGCAGGCTGCATCCGGGGAAATTTATTTAACCGCTGCAGCAACCCCTTTTCTCAAACACCGTGTGCAAACTTTTATCTTTTTTGAATTTGTTCCAACTTTTACACTTATAGTTTTCAGGTTAGGTTGAGAATGCTTGATAGATCTGTTGTGAGCATGACTTACCTTCATTCCTTTCTGAGCCTTTTTGCCGCAAATATCACATATCCGTGCCATTTTTATCTCCTTGTTTCTTTAATCAAGCTGCCTTTTAGCATTAAATACGATAATTGTCAAATGTTTAGGATATCCAAAATACTCGAAAATACAACCCGATGATAAAAGTTCCGTCACCTAAGCGGCAGTCTTCTTTTGCCTAATACCTGTTACCTACAACCTAAGACCTATCTCTGAGATTGCCTCTTCCGCCATGCTCGCTCGTAATGACTGGAAAAAAAGAAATTCCTCGCAATGGCTATAGGAAAAAGTCAAGTGTAATCGAGAATTACACATTATTCATCACGCATTTTAAGCTGAATGTCAAATGTTTACCCCGTGCAGTAAAGCAAGCTACTGCACTGGGTAAAGACGCGACTCCTATTTGCGATCCTTTAACTGTCGGAAATGCCGCCGGAGATTACGAAACGTATTCCCTCTTCAATAGAGATTGAAAGCGGAATTACGCGGCTGGAAGGGACGATAAGAAGGAAACCGGATGTAGGATTTGGCGTAGTCGGGACAAAGCAGGAAATCATCTTTTCCTCAAATTTCTCAGACATCTCTCCGGTGAGCTCATTTGTGACAAAACCGAGCGCAAAACTGCCTGATTTTGGATATTCGACAAGAACCACACGGGAAAACTTGCTTTTTGCGTCTTTGCCGGAGAAAGCGGAGAAGATCTGCTTGATCGGTAGATAAAGATTGTGTATCAAGGGCATTTTTTTAAGCAAATTATCCCACCATCCGAAAAATCGCCTGCCGATCATATTATCGGCAATCATACCTGATGCTATAACCACCACTATCAGTGCGAGAAGCCCGATGCCCGGTATATGAACGCCAAAAATCAGATCAAAAAATGGAGATAGAATTCTGTCTGCTGCAACAAGCAGGGCTTTGAAGATATAAAATGTAAGCACCATCGGTGTTAAAACCAGCATACCGGTGATAAAGTAGTGTCTGAGTTTCCTAATCATCTTTTTCCGACTGTTTTGAATATTTAAGGAAGCTGTTTATGATATAAAGCTGGTTTCCGATATATTCCAGCATAACTACAAGGGTTTTGTCTATATTTTTGCGGGAATATATATCCAGAATTCCGTACACGTCATTTTTGCGGCATATAGGAATTGCAACTTCTGTTTTGTAACCTTTATCTTGAAAATCATCGGGAATCTTGGCAACATAAAGTTTGCATTTTATCAAAGCCTCTGCAAACGGATGGATTATCGCTCGTTCTGATTCCCAATGAAGTTTGTCTTCGACCATCTTTATCTCCCCTTCGTATGCAACAGGTTTTATTATGCCTTTCTTTTCTTTTTTCCCAACCCATACAAGTTTGGCGTTAAATATTATTTTCAGCTCTTTGCAGATATAATCGAATATCTCCTCCGGCAAAGCATTATCCATTACCATTTTATACGCGATTCGCATCATTGAAAAGAGCCTATTTCTTGTTATGGTGAGCCTTTCGGTTTCCGATAATCTGATAGCAACAGCAATATCTCCTGCTAATTCTTTGAGAAAATTAATGACAGAATCATTAATATCACTGTTGAATGAGACAAACAGTTCGCCATAAATCCTCCCTTCAATTGCAAGCGGGAAAAACGCAGCCCTTCTGAAATGATGAATATCGGCGATTTTATAAAGAGCCCTTAAATTTGCTGTATTATAGAGATTGTTTGCCACAAACGGTTCGTCATGGTCCAGATAAAAAGAGTGCCGGCAGATATCCTTGGCGCTTTCCCTGCTGATTTCACCTTCATAAGCCGCAAGTCTGATATTATTTGCATCGTAAATGGCAACGCAGGCTATCTTTGCAAGTCTGCTTTTAACAAGTTCAGAGCAGGTTGCTCTGTATATATCAGAAATCAGCACCCGTTTCGCAATCATCTGGTTTATATTTCTCAATAGAACAATAATTTTATTTAGGTAGATTATATCGTTTTTGGAGCGCTCAATCTGTTTTACAAGTCTCGCATTGGTTATTGCAAGTGCTGCATTATTGGCTGCTATCTCAAGAAAGATTTTGTCGGTCTGGTCAAAGTCGGTTCTGCTAATCTTGTTATGAATTTCAAAGCAACCCAAAAGATTATCCTCGTATATTACAGGAACATCTATCAGGTTGTAAAAGCCAAGTTTTTCTCTTATTTCAGATATTACAATAGGATCGTTTGAACAATCGTTCGAGATATACGACTTTTTTGTTTCTATAATATGTCCCGGGACGCCGTACCCTTTTGGAAAACTGTAATCAACCTCCACCCATCTGTTTTTTGTCAAATATTCATAAAAGAATATCTTATCGCTTTTATATATTCCAAACGTTCCGTTCTTGGCATCTGTCAGTTTTAACGCACCATCAACCAATCTGTGAAAAATTGAAGTCTCATCAAGAACAGAATGTATGCTGGTTATAATCTTGACCAACTCGCGAAGTTTTGAATCATTTTTTTCTATTGCGCGCATTTTTTCTTCGGAATCCTGGTGAAATCTGTCTATTACAATAATGGCAATAGAAAGGACTGTGACGATGAGAAAAAAAGCAGCCAATGCAAATCCATAGGGTGCAAACCATGTATGAAGGACAGCCGGATAACTAAATTTGAGCAATCCCCATAATATAAAGTTTATTCCAATGATAGCGTATAAAAAATTTTTTTTCCATACGGACACAAATCTCCATCCCGCAAATATATATGCCAAACCAAGTGCAATATAAGCGGGTAAAACCTGATAAAAGAAGCTTAGATTTATATAGTATGAAAAAATTATCCATGCAGTTACTGCAAATGCCAAAACAACATATCCGGTGTATCTTTTTCTCCATCTTTTTTTGGGGCTACTACCATCAATATAAACAGAGAGTTCAACAATAAATGGAGCAATAAGCAAAGCAAATATTCTTGAGATCAAAATAAAGGATGGCTTATTGAACAGATAGTAGCTGAAGCTGAAAATATAATGAAGAAAATATACCGATAATGCAGCGATGAACATTTTGATGAAAAATTTTTCATAGTAGCGATATATACTGAAAACGATAATAACGCTTAAAAAAATATCTGAAATTAGAAATAGTTGTGCATAATCAATTACGTTCATGATTTGCTCTGTCCTATAAATTAAACATAAATCTTAAAAAATTTAAAATTCCCGATATCGAAGAAATTATCTGAAACCTAAGCGTGTAAGTTTAGTATAACATATCTTTAAATCTTGTCAACATGAGCACATATAAAACATTAAGGTTTCATCAAAAAAGAAGTTTATACTTTATAATTATAACTTAAAAGCGGCAACCTTGACAAATCTGATAAAAAACATATATTTTAGGAATGATTATTATTCCTAAAAGTATTGCGAGAAAAAAAGAATGAAAAAGGGACTAAACAGAATCAGAATAACCGCGAAAAGAGCAGCGATAATTGAGGGACTGAGAAAAAGAGGTGATCATCCTACAGCCGAGGAACTCTATCTTTTGTTAAAGAAAGATTTTCCCTCAATCAGTATTGCTACTGTTTACAGAAATCTCAAAATTCTGTCAGAATTCGGGTTGGTAGATGAGATTGAATCGAAAAACAAAACCAGATTTGATGCCAATACGAAGCAGCATTACCATCTCAAATGTATAAAATGCGAAAAGATTATCGATCTTAACGGAAGTTATGTTGGTAACGGCTTTGAGGATATAGTTGCAAAAGTATCAAAAAAGGATGACTATCTTATCACAGGTTACAGGCTGGAATTTCTTGGCATCTGTCCTGATTGTATAAAAAAATATCATTATAACAAGGAGGAGTCTATGGGAGCTAAAACGACAAAAATCGGTGAGAATGAAAAGGCGGTGTTGGCTGCGCTTGAAAAACTGGGCGTTTGCGGATCAAAGGATATTGTTGCAGCGGCAAATCTTGAGTCAAAAACCGTATCAGCGACAATAAAAAAGCTTAAAAGCAGCGGTTTAATCGCCTCGCCTGCAAGATGCAAATACAGCATTACAGAGCAAGGCAAAGAGCAGATTTCTTGACAAATTACAGAATAATTAAATTTTAGGAGGTTTTATCATGTCGGTTTTGGTTACAAAAGAGGCGCCGGATTTCACGGCAAAGGCGGTGTTGGCAGATAACAGCATCAAAGAAATTTCACTTTCCTCTTGCAGGGGAAAATATGTGTTTCTTTTTTT
>JALWSW010000100.1 GCA_027080125.1 Campylobacterales bacterium
GAGGTAGAGAATCAGGAGAATCAGAGGATTTGAATTAAGGAACAACAGAAGACCTGAGTTAAAGTTTCAGGGAATTCTGAATGATGAGATCAGGCACAGGGAGATTAGGTTGATCGATCAAAACGGAACCCAGATCGGGATAATAAGCAAAGACGATGCGATTAAAAGAGCAAAGGAGGCTGGTCTGGATCTTGTTATGGTTGCCCCTAATGCAAAACCACCTGTTTGCAAGATAATGGATTTTGGTAAATACCGCTACGAACTGCAGAAAAAGGAAAAGAACAGTAAGAAAAATCAGAAGATTATCAAGATAAAAGAGATAAAGATAAGGCCATTTGTTGCTGAGGCCGATTATACTTCTAAAATTAATATGGCAAAACGATTTCTTGCGGACGGATATAAAGTCAAATTCAATATCTTTTTATCCGGCAGGGAAAGAAGCATAGATAATATAGGAAAGGATATGATTGAACGTATCTCATCGGATATAAAGAATGCCGGTGATATCGAGAAAACAAGCGAAATATCAGGTGCTCCGCTATATATCATTGTAGCGCCTGTAAAATCTTAAAAAACCATATAGAATTAAGAAGGTGTATTATTATGGGTAAAACAAGAAGTGCGGTGAAGAAGCGTTTTAAGCTTACGGGTAGAACTCTTAGCAGACACAAAGGGTTTAAAAGTCATCTGCAAAGAAAAAAAAACAGAAAAAGAAAACGTTCATTAAAGAAACCCGTTTATCTTAGCGGAGCAGTTGCTACTAAGATAAAAAGTATGTTAATGGCTTAGGAGGAGACAGATGGCAAGGGTAAAATCCGGTACGGTTACGCATAAAAGACATAAAAGGATGTTGAAGCTTGCAAAAGGCTTTTACGGAAGAAGAAAATCTACATATAAAAATGCAGCTGAATCTGTAGAGCGTGCCTTGGCTAACGCCTACAGGGGTAGAAAGAACAGGAAGCGTGATTTCAGAAGGTTGTGGATTACAAGAATAAGCGCAGCATGCAAACTTAACGGTACAAACTACAGTAATTTTATGGGTTTATATCTGAAAAGCGGCGGAAAATTGAACCGAAAGATGCTTTCGGAGCTTGCGATACATGATCCTGAAGCTTTCGGTTCGCTTGTAAAAGGCGTTCAGACTTTAAATTGATATACCTATAAGATTATTTTGTTGCAATGATCGATATAGATTCTGCAACCGAAGATGCCGGAAAACTTATTAATAGTTGCAGAGATGAGGAATCTTTAAAGCAGGCAAGAGCCAAATTGCTCGGAAAAAAAGGACTCATAGGTTCTTTGTTTAAAGAGCTCAAGTTGGTAAAAAAAGATGAAGTTGCCTCTTACGGACAAAAGATAAACAGGCTGAAAGAAGAGATTGAACAGCTTATCAGTCAGCAGAAGCTGCGCATAAAAGAGATCGCTGCAAAAGAGCGGCTCAACGCATCCATGATAGATATAACTCTGCCCGGATATGAGAGGCTGACAGGCTCACTGCATCCTATTGAGATAATCAACAGAGAGGTAATTGATATTTTTAACGGAATGGGTTTTTCGATTGCAGAAGGTCCTGAGATCGAAACCGAAGA
>JALWSW010000101.1 GCA_027080125.1 Campylobacterales bacterium
CGTTTTGATAAAAAACTGTCTGTCCTGTTTGAAAAAAGGCGGCAAACTTTATATATTGGACTATAATCAGTTCGATATAGATAAGCTTGATCCGATTCCAAGATATCTGTTTAGGCATCTGGAATGTGAGTTGGCAAGCGAATTTGTCAGATGGAATATAGAACGTTTTTTGCGTGGATACAAATTTGGAAAAATAACAAAATGGTATTGGAAAAACGACAAGATAAGACTGATAAAGGCTGAAAAACTATGAAAGAAAAGAAAATTTTTGTCAAGGATCTTCAAAATATCGGGGACGAATTTAGCTCTCTTTTTAAGGTTGGCGTAATAGAACCATTGAAAACAAGAGCGGGTAAAAAATTTTATAATATAGTTCTCAAAGACAAGACAGGCATTATTAAAGCCAAGCTTTGGAATGATAAGATTGATCTCGCAAAAGGGATAAAACCTGATGATATTGTTAAAATCGAGGGTAAAACAAACAGATACGGTGGTACGCTTCAGGTTATCATAAAAGATATGAGCATATCAGATTATACAAATGATGAAGATTTTAAGATACTTTCCGATAAAAAGATTTCGGATCTATCTGTTAAACTCGATCGACTTATCGCAGATATCAAAAATGACGTTCTTAAAAGCCTGCTTAAAAAATTTTTCGATAACAAGAAAATCAGAAACAGATTTCTTGCTCATCCTGCTGCCAAATCGATTCATCATTGCTATAAAGGAGGATTGCTTGAACATTCCGTATCTATGGCTGAGATTGCAAAAGATTTGTCAGCTCATTACGGTTTGGACGGTGACCTTCTGGTCTCTGGTGCGCTTCTTCATGACATAGGAAAGTTGTATGAGTTGACCGAAAACGGCGAATATACAAGAGAAGGACAACTCTTGGGGCATCTTGCAATAGGAGTTGCCGAGATTGAAAAGGCATCAAAAGAGCTTCAGACGGAAGACTTATCGATTATACTTCATCTTAAGCATATCATAGCCTCTCATCATGGAGAGCTTGAATGGGGAGCAATAAAAAAGCCGTTGACTGCAGAAGCAGAGTTGCTATTTAACATAGATTATACCGACTCGCGTCAAAATATTTACAAACTGAAAAATTTTGATATTTCAAATGCTTATTCAGAAAATCTCAATACAGGCAGCAAAACGATTGGTTCGAACAACAACAAACATTCAAACAAACGCCCTACCCTATTCGGTGATTAAAATTGTTTATTGCTTTTGAAGGTATCGATGGCTCCGGTAAATCGACCCAAATAAAGTTGTTTGCCGAGTATTTAAGGTCAAAATCGATAGATACATTTTTAACCGTTGAACCGGGCGGAACCGATAGCTCAGAGATGATAAATACAATTGTCAGAAAGTTCGATATTCCAAAAGAATCGCGACTCTTGCTTTTTATAGCCGACAGAATTATCCATATAAAAAAGATCGAGGAAAAGTTAAATGAGGGCAGATGGGTGCTTACCGATAGATATTCCTACTCTACGCTTGCCTATCAGGGATATGGAGAAGGTATCGCCATAAAAGTTATAGATGATCTTCTTCAACGATTCTGTCCGTTAATGCCAGAGGTTACTTTTTTGCTTAACATATCGCCTGAATCTGCTATAAATAGAATATATACCGGAGATGTGATTGAGAAAAAAGGATACGATTTTTATCGGCGCGTCAGAAACGGATATCTTGAGCTGGCAAAAAGAGACAAAAGGGTGTTGATTATCGATGCGTCCGGTGATATTCAGCAGGTTCACAAAAAGATTATAGAGAAGTGGGAGAATGAAGTTAAGCGAATTAAAAGCGGCATATCTGCTTGAAAATGCCGATATGGAAACGGCAAAAAAAATAGTATGCGATCTATTATGCGAAAATTCGGATGCTCGGGTAGATTTTGATAAAATAAAAGGCGGATGTGGACATTGCCGTAGTTGCAATACCGTATTGAATGAAAGCAATCCCAACCTGCTTATTATAAACTCAAAAAAAGCCGTAACCATTGATGAGGTCAGATCGATAAGAGAGTTCTTTTCTTTAAAGTTGATTGGCAATAAGGACGGTTTTGTGCTAATCGATTGCGCACCGGGAATAAATGAAGAGGCTCAAAACGCCGCATTGAAACTGTTTGAAGAGCCTCCTATGCGCACTCATTTTATTCTTGTGGGGATAAAAAGGGAAGAGCTTTTGGCGACAGTATGCTCAAGGCTTGTGATAATTGAGAATAAACTTAATAAACAAAATACAGTTGATGAAAATTTAGAAAAATTGATATTAAGCGGAAATTATGAAGATTCGGTTAAATATACTAAAAATCTTTCAAGGAAAGAGATTTCAGAGACCTTGATAGAGCTGGCAAGAAAAACCGAAAAAACAGAAATCTTTGACAAACTTATTGAATCGGCAATAAACATCTCAAGATATAATTGTAATCAAAAGATAGCATTATTTGATATTACAAAAGGAGTATTATGAAAAAAATAGGCAAAGTTCAGTTTCATAAACTGGGAAGATTCGGCTATTTTTTTCTTGAGGGCGATTTTTCCGTAGGCGATTGGCTGGTTTGCGAAACCGGAGACTATGTGGATATGGGAAGATTGATCTCGATAGCTGAAAATGAAAAACCCAAGGAAGGCGGTTCGGTATTGAGGATTGCCGGAGATACTGATTATGAAAAGGCAAAATCAAACAGCTTGATCGCCAATCAATTTTTAAATACTGCTAAAACGGAGGCATCAAGACTTTGCTTGAAGATGAAACTGGTGGATGTTGCAATTACCCTTGACAGAACACATGCTACATTTTTCTTTACCGCCGAATCAAGAGTTGATTTCAGAACGCTTGTGAGAGCTCTGGCACACAAATTGCATTGTAGAATAGAAATGCATCAAATAAGAGCAAGAGAAGAGACAAAACTTATTGGTGGAATAGGCGTTTGCGGACAAAGACTCTGTTGTGACCGATTCTTGCAGGATTTCAAACATATTTCCGTAGCAATGGCAAAAAATCAAAACCTGAATGCCAGCGTGAAAGGAATAAAAGGAGTATGCGGAAAACTTTTATGCTGTCTGAGCTATGAGGATGATATTTACAGGGAGTTTAAAAAAACCGTACCAAAGATAGGAACGATAATCGAAAAGGGTGATATCAGCGGAAAGGTAGCTTTTATTTCCCCGCTAAAGAAACAGATAACGATTAAATGCCAAAACAGCAGATATATTGATATAGACCCTTACACGTTTGAACCGGTAAAAAAGGAGATAACGGAATTTCCATCTGTTAATACGGCTGTTTTAAACAGAAATCTAAATATAAACGATTTGCCGGAAAAATTAGAGGAGAGCTATATAGATAAAACGGAAAAACCTGACGATGATAAGAAGGAAAAACCAAATCGCAGACACCACAACAAAAGGAAAAAAAGAAAAAAGAGAGGTAAAAAAAGACGATGAAAAACTGTTTTTATGTCACAACTCCGATTTATTATGTAAATGACATTCCCCATATTGGTCATGCATATACAACTATTGCAGCCGATACCATGGCAAGATACAAAAGAATGGCAGGTTTTGATACATTTTTTCTCACCGGAACCGACGAGCACGGACAAAAAATCGAAAGAGCGGCTAAGTCTCAAAATATTGAACCGTTGGAACTTGCCGATAATGTTGTCTTGAGATTTAAAAATCTATGGAAAAAACTTGATATTACAAATGACGATTTCATAAGAACCACCGAGCCCAGACATCTAAAATTTGTTCAGATACTCTTTAACAAGCTATATGAACAGGGCGATATATATCTTGGAAATTATGAAGGTTGGTATTGTACCCCTTGCGAATCGTTTTTTACCGAAACGGAGGCTTCGGAAAAACTTTGTCCTCAGTGCGGAAGATCATTGGAAAGGCTTCAAGAGGAAAGTTACTTTTTTAAACTTTCAAAATATCAGGATAGATTGCTTGAGTTCTATGAAGCAAATCCTGATTTTGTAATACCGAATACAAGATTTAACGAGGTAAAAAGTTTCGTAAAAGGAGGATTGAACGACCTTTCTGTAAGCAGAACCTCATTTAGCTGGGGAATTCCGGTGCCGTTCAACGACAAGCACGTTATATATGTTTGGTTTGATGCACTTATCAATTATATAAGCGCTATTAATTACGGTTGTCAAAACAGTGAAACATCCAAATATTGGCCTGCAACTCATATAGTAGGCAAGGATATTATTCAGTTTCATGCAGTATATTGGCCGGCGATGCTCATGGCCGCAGGCATAGAACCGCCCAGACAGGTTGTAGCTCACGGTTGGTGGACATCAGAGGGCAAAAAGATGAGCAAATCACTTGGCAATGTCGTTGACCCGAACGATATGATAGATCGGTTTGGTCGTGACCAGTTCAGATATTTTCTACTGCGCGAGGTGCCTTTCGGTCAGGACGGAGATTTCTCAATCAAATCAATAAAAGGAAGAATCAACAACGATCTTGCCAACGATTTGGGAAATCTGTTTAACAGAGTAGCAACGCTTATAAAGAAAAACTGCTCAGGCATAATCCCTGATACATCAGGTGAGCCTGAGGTGAAAATAAATTTTGAAAAGATGCGAGAATCGGTAGATGCAAGTATGATAAAATTCGACTTTTTGAACGCGTTGAAAGCGATATGGAGCTATATAAGATGGGTGAATAAATTTATCACCGATAATGCGCCCTGGGCGCTTACCGACAAAACAAAGATTGACAACGTTCTTGCCTCAGCAGCCTATGCTCTGCACGCAATAGCGTTTCAACTTGCCCCGTTTATGCCCGATACTGCTAAAGCCATAAAAGAACGTCTTTCCGATGATGCCGAATTTAATTGGGGTAATTTCAGATGGGATATAAGAGGCAATAAAGTTACAAAAGGGGCAATTTTATTCAGAAGGTATGAGCTTGAGGAAAAATCCGAGAAAAAAAATAAAGAGCAGAAAAAGGAATCATATATATCAATAGATGATGTTATGAAACTTAAACTTAAGACTGCCGAGATTGTTTCGGCAAAACGGGTGGAAAAATCGGAAAAACTGATAAAACTTGAGCTTAAGCTTAAAGATGAAAGGCGAACGATTGTTGCCGGAATAGGCAAATCGTATAGCCCGGAAGAGCTTATAGGCAAGCATATCGTTATAGTCTCAAATCTTATGCCAAGAAAGCTTTTCGGTATAGAATCTAACGGAATGCTTCTTGCTGCCTCAAGCGGTGATAAGCTCTCATTATTGACTGTTGATAAAGTTATCGAATCAGGAAGCTCAATCCATTAAAACCGAAGATGCGGACGCCGTGAAAGCGGTGCATCGTTTTTTTGCTTCAGATGGCAAAATAAGCAAAATTGTAAAAGGATATGAGTATCGCCCTCAGCAGGAAAAGATGGCTTATGCGGTTTCAAACGGGCTTTTACATAAAAGAAACTGCCTGATTGAGGCGCCAACTGGAATAGGCAAAACCATTGCATATTTGTCAGCCGCCTGTTTTTTCTCACTTGAAAATAAACAGAAAATAATTGTAAGCACAAATACAATCAATCTTCAGGAGCAGTTGTTCAAAAGGGATCTTCCTATGCTCAAAAAAACCGCATTCAACAATCTTAGGTTTTCTCTGTTGATGGGAAGAGGTAACTATATCTGCTTGAACAAATTTTATAAACTTTTTTCAGCTGATTCTGAAATTGTTGAACCGCTGGAAGAATGGATAAAAACCACAAAAACAGGTATAAAAACCGAACAGACTTTTCTATCTGATAATCTCTGGGATGAGATTGCATCAGATTCGGACACCTGTATTGGCAACAGATGCAGATTTTTTCAATCCGAATGCTTTTATTATAAATCAAAAAGGGCTGCACTGAAATCAGATATCATAGTCACCAATCATCACCTCCTTATCTCCGATTTTATGCTGCCGGATGGTAGAAAAATTTTGCCCGATCATCAATTTATCATCTGGGACGAGGCTCATCACATCACAGATGTTGCAACAAACCAGTTAGGTGGCAGTTTTTCAACTTCAAAACTAATTCTTTTAATAAACAGGCTTATCAAAAAAGAAGGTGGAATTTTGCATATATTGCGCTATAGAATGAACAGGTTTTCCGATAACAAATTCGATAAACTTGTTGATAATCTTACGGAGTTGCTGGGTAAGACGAAGAAAAAAACCAAACGCTTTGAACAATCAGCCGACCGATTTTTGAACGATTTTTCTCTGTCTGAATATGGAAACGGCGTTGTCAAGGAACTTGATAACAGCATAAACAAGATAATTGACGCTGCCAAATCGATTAGCTCAAGAGCAGAAAAGATTGCCGATGATGATTCGGTCGGTTTTGAAAAGATGCGCATAAACGCCTTGATTGAAAAGTTTGCAGATATCAGAAAAATTCTTGAAAAATTTCTAACTCCTGATAAACGATTTGTTGCCTGCCTGAAGCCTTTGGCAAAATCGATACTATTTCAGGTAAGCCCGATTGATGTTTCCGGCTTTCTAAAGCCGCTTTTTTCGGAAAAAACAAACATTTTGACCTCTGCAACAC
>JALWSW010000102.1 GCA_027080125.1 Campylobacterales bacterium
GTATTTCCCGGAGTTCTGCTGATAGAAGCGCTGGCTCAAACAGGAGGACTTCTTGTGTTTAAATCAATCGAGAAAAAATCAAGCGAACTTGGTAATGCGTTGGTCTATTTTATGGGTGTTGACAAGTTTCGTTTCAGAGCACCTGCAATACCGGGAGATTCGATACGTCTTGAGGCAAACATAATTAAAAGACACGGCGACGTATGGAAACTTGCTGTCAGGGCAACCGTCGAGGGCAAAAGAATAGGTGAAGGCGAAATTATGGCAAAGTTGGTTGTAGATGCCTGATATTCATCCAACCGCTATCGTTGACAAAACCGCCCAAATAGGCAAAAACGTCCAAATCGGACCCTATGCTGTAGTTGAGGCGGATACGGTTATAGAAGAAGATTGCAAGATAGGAAATTTTGCCACCGTAGGGCAATATACGCATCTGGGCGCCGGTTGTACACTTTTTCCGCATGCTGTCGTCGGAACAATTCCGCAGGATCTAAAATTTCACGGAGAAAAAACCTTTCTTGAGGTAGGAAGCAACACCACATTCAGAGAGTTTTGTATGATCAACCGTGGAACCGAGAACGGCGGCGGCATAACCAAAATAGGAAGCGGTTGTCTTATTATGGCATTCAGCCATATAGCACACGACTGCATTGTTGGAGACGGCGTAATTATGGCAAACGGAGCAACGCTTGCAGGCCATATAATAATAGAAGATTATGCAATCATCGGAGGTCTGACTGCAATACATCAGTTTGCAAGAATCGGCAAATATGCAATGGTGGGAGGTTCAAGCGGGGTATCTCAGGATATATTACCTTTTTGTCTCTCCGCTGACCCGAGGGCAACGCTCTACGGCATAAATAAGATAGGGCTGCTACGTCATAATTTTACGCAACAACAGATAGACAACTTAACAAAAGCTTATAGAATACTTTTTTTGGAAAATCTTCCCGTTGAGGAGGCAATAAACAAACTGGAGTCTCTATTTGATGACCCAAATATTTCTCATCTCATTAAGTTCATTAAAACCACAAAACGAGGATTCTGCCGACCTAAAAAGAGATAAATGAAACCTTCTCTTATAGTCTGCGGCGAAAGCTCTGCGGACAGATATCTCTCACTTATAGTCAGATCCGTATGGAATATTGAAAAACTTCCCTTCATTGCGCTTGGCGGATCGTATCTGGACTCGGTAGGAGTTGAGCTTGTTGATAATTTCAAATCAGTAAGTATCATAGGAGCATCTGAGGTTTTACCTAAATTATCAAAAGTTCTCAGATTATACAATAAACTAAAAAAAATCATCCGCTCTGGCAAGATAGGAGCTGTAATATTGGCAGATTTTCCGGATTTTAATCTGAGGATTGCCAAGGTTGCAAAAAAAGCCGGTATTCCTGTATTCTATTATATCTCACCTCAAATCTGGGCATGGAGAAAATCGAGAAAATATAAAATAAGCAGACTTGCCGATGAGCTTGTTACGATTCTTCCTTTTGAGAAGGCGCTTTATGAGGATGTAATCGGTGCCGGATTTCGCGTTGATTATTTTGGTCATCCTTTGATAGATATAAT
>JALWSW010000103.1 GCA_027080125.1 Campylobacterales bacterium
AGCGTGTGCTGCTGATCTTTCTAAAATGTGCTATGATGTTACCGTTTTTGAGGCGCTTCATAAGGTCGGAGGTGTTTTAAGATACGGAATTCCAGATTTCAGATTGCCCAAGGATATCTTGGATAGCGAGATTAAGGCGATTAAAGACGCAGGTGTCAAGTTTGTAACCAATGTTATTGTGGGCAACAGCATAACAGTTGATGAGCTTGCCAGAGAGTATGATGCTGTGTTTATCGGAAATGGCGCCGGAGGTCCGAGGATGTTGGGTATTCCGGGAGAAAATCTGAATGGTGTATATTCTGCCAGTGAATTTTTGGTAAGAATCAATCTTATGTCTGCTAGGGATTTTCCCGATTTTGACACACCTTTTAATCTCGGCAAAAAGGTTGTTGTGGTTGGAGCCGGAAACGTTGCTATGGATGCGGCAAGAACTGCATTGAGACTGGGTTCTGATACCACGATTGTTTATAGAAGAACCAGAAAAGAGGCACCGGCAAGAGATGAAGAGATTATGCACGCAGAGGAAGAAGGGGTAAAATTTCATTTTCTTGCCAACCCGATAAAAATTAACGGAAAAGACGGAAAAGTGGTCTCTATAATATGTCAACTTATGAAGATGGGCGAACCTGACAGCTCAGGACGCGCGAGGCCTGTCCCGATTGAAGGTGAAACCATAACCTTAGATGTTGATACCGTAATAGTGGCTATTGGACAGCAGGCAAATCCTATTGTTGCCAGAAGCGCAACCGGTGTCAAGACAAACAAGAAAGGCTATTTTATAGCCGATC
Source organism: Campylobacterales bacterium (assembly GCA_027080125.1). Taxonomy (GTDB): domain Bacteria; phylum Campylobacterota_A; class Desulfurellia; order JAADFJ01; family JAADFJ01; genus JAADFJ01. The sequence goes on from JALWSW010000103.1 coordinate 789, forward strand.
CTAAGACCGGACAGACTACAAGAGAGGGCATTTTCGCAGGTGGAGATATTGTAACCGGAGCCGCCACCGTCATTGAAGCGGTGGGAGCGGGCAAAACCGCCGCCAGTGCCATTGATAAGTATATCCGCTCCAAAAAGCTAAGTGTTGCAAAAAAAGCTGATAAGTAAAAAAACCGTTGAGGATAAAGGCGAAGGAAAGCTAAGACCGGATTGTTTATCGGAATTTATAGGGCAGGATAAGCTCAAGGAAAATCTCTCACTTTTTATCACCGCTGCCAAAGCAAGAGGCGAGCAGCTTGACCATTGTCTTTTTTACGGTCCTCCGGGACTGGGCAAAACGACACTTGCTTATCTTTTGAGCAAAGAGATGGATGCCACCATTCTTGCTACAAGCGGTCCTGCGCTTGAAAGACAATCTGACTTGGCTGCAATTCTTACCAATCTTAAAAGCAAAGACATACTTTTTATCGATGAGATACATCGCCTGAAGCCTCAGGTTGAGGAGATTCTGTATCAGGCGATGGAGGATTTTAATATCGATATTGTTATAGGACAGGGAGCAGGCGCAAAAACGATAAAATTGAAGATTGCGCCGTTTACGCTTGTTGGAGCGACAACAAGACTTGGTCTTCTGACCTCTCCGCTAAGGGATCGCTTCGGACTTATCCATATGCTGAACTTTTACCCTCCTGAGGATCTAAAAAAGATAATAAAGAGATCGGCAAAGATTCTCGGCGTTAAGATTGATGAGGCAGGAGCAATGGAGATTGCAAGACGTTCGAGAGGAACCCCGAGAATATCAAACAGGCTTCTGCGTCGGGTGAGAGATTTTGCCCAGGTCAACGGAAGCGAACATATAACTCGTGAGATTGCAAACCGTTCTCTTCAGATGCAGGGAATAGATGATGCGGGTTTTGATGAGATGGACAAGAAGCTGCTGCTGACGGTTATAGACCGTTTCAAAGGAGGACCTGTCGGAATTGAGACATTGGCTGCTACCCTCGGAGAGGATAAGGATACACTTTCAGATGTGGTTGAACCGTTTCTTATGCAGAGCAACTTCCTGATAAGAACGCCCAAAGGAAGAATAGCCACGCAGAAGGCGTTTTTGCATTTTGGAAAAAAGCCGGATAGCAAAACGCTATTCTAAAATCTTGTAAATCGTGCTATCATGACTATTTGGAAGAGTTAAAAAAAGAGGTGAATGTGTGCTAAATTCCATTGTAAAAAAGATTTTCGGAACAAAAAACGAAAGAACGGTAAAAGAGCTTGGCAAATCGGTTGAAAAGATTAACCGACTTGAAGAGATGGTGAAGGAAAAAAGCGATGAAGAGCTAAAAGAACGCATTGCTGAACTCAAGCAGTTTGCCCGGCAGGAAAAATTCGATCAGATAATCTATGAGGTTTTTGCCATTGTCAGGGAAACGGCTAAAAGAAAAGTCGGTATGAGACCGTTTGATGTTCAAATTATGGGCGCTATCGTCTTGGCAGAGGGTAAGATAGCCGAGATGAAAACCGGAGAGGGAAAAACTTTGGTTGCATCGCTTCCGCTTGTTTTAAACGCAATGGCAGGCAAAGGAGCACATCTTGTGACCGTAAACGATTATCTTGCCAAAAGAGATGCACTTTGGATGGCGCCTATCTATCTTAGTTTGGGACTTTCGGTCGGTGTTATACAGTCGGATAACTCAAGCTATCTTATAGAGTTGAACTCAAGCGGTCAGCCTGAGCTTGTAAATTTGTCCAGGAAGGATGCATATAATGCGGATATAACATACGGCACAAACAATGAGTTCGGATTTGATTACCTGAGAGATAATATGTCTTTTGATATCAATGATTATTCTCAGCGGGGATTCTATTTTGCGGTTGTAGATGAGGTGGATTCGGTTCTTATCGATGAGGCAAGAACGCCTCTTATCATCTCAGGTCCTACTGAAGATTCCACTGATATCTATTATAAATCGGATATGGCAATAAAGAAACTTTCCAAAGATGATTATGAGGTAGATGAAAAGAACAAGCAGGCTACCTTAAAGGAAACAGGTGTCGAGAAGATTGAAAAATATCTCAATATTTCCAATCTTTATGATCCTGAAAACATAAAGTGGGTGCATGCAATTGATAACGCTTTAAGGGCAAACACACTTTTCAAGAAAGAGGTGGATTATCTTGTTAAAGACGGGCAGATTCTCATTGTCGATGAGTTTACCGGAAGGATACTTCAGGGAAGAAGATACTCCGACGGATTGCACCAGGCGCTTGAGGCAAAAGAGCATGTAAAGATTCAGAAGGAATCTCAGACATATGCCACAATTACGCTTCAGAACTACTTCAGAATGTATAAAAAACTCTCAGGAATGACAGGCACCGCAGATACGGAAGCAGGTGAATTCAAAGAGATATACAATCTCGATGTTGTGGTTATTCCTACCAACAAGCCGCTTATAAGAGAGGATAAAAACGATCTGATTTTTAAAACCGATAAAGAGCGCAACGAGGCTGTGATAAAAGAGATAGAAAAGGCGCACAAAGCCGGGCAGCCTACCTTAATCGGCACCACATCTGTAGAGAAATCGGAGATTTTCCATAAAATGCTGAGAAGCAGGCATCTTCCGCATGTTGTGCTTAATGCAAAACATCATGAGCAGGAAGCCAAGATTATAGAAAATGCCGGCAAAAAAGGAGCCATCACCATTGCAACCAGTATGGCAGGTCGCGGTGTTGATATAAAACTGGATGAGGATGCCAGAGCAGCAGGCGGGCTTTATATAATCGGAACCGAGCGTCAGGAATCGCGCAGGGTTGATAATCAGTTGCGAGGACGCTCAGGCAGGCAAGGCGACCCGGGCAAAAGTCAATTTTTTCTCTCCTTAGATGATGATCTTTTAAGGATTTTCGGTTCCGATCGTATAAAACTTATAATGAATAAGCTCGGAACTAAATACGGAGAACCGATAGAAAGCAAGATGGTTACAAAGGCGGTTGAGAATGCGCAGAAAAAGGTTGAACTTTTTCATTTTAATCAACGCAAGCATCTGCTGGAATACGATGATGTGATGAATATTCAGCGTGAGGCAATCTATAGCAGAAGAAGGATGATACTGGAAGGAGGCGATCTCAAGAACCACCTGTTTGAAACAGCCAAGATAGTCCTGAAACAGCTTATCGGACGTTTTCTTCCTGAGGATGTCTCGCAAGAGGATAGGGATATAGATGGCCTGAGAAGAGAATTCAGAAGGCAGTTTCATCTTGAAATACCGCTGAGTGATGAAAAGATGAGACGAGAGGCGGATACTGAAAAGCTGCTCGATCTTATTTATGATTTTATAAAAGAGGAATATAACAAAAAAGAGGAATTAATCGGGGCAGAACAGGCAAGAGAGCTTGAAAGGGCAATTATGATAAACACCCTTGATGCGTTGTGGAAGGATCATCTCTACCAGATGGACGGATTACGCGATGCGGTAGGCTTGAGGGGATATGGTCAGCGCGACCCGCTTGTTGAGTATAAAAAGGAATCTTATGAGCTGTTTGAAGATCTTATCTTCAAAATTGACAGCAATACGGTAAATTATCTGTTCGGATTAAAGATTGTGATGGAAGATAATGCTGAGGAAAAACGAAAACAACCGACAAAAACGAAAAAACCGAAGCGGAAAAAGCGTTCAAAAAGATAGATCTGCCTTTTCCTTATACGCAAAAGATGGCAATCTTTATCAAACGCTTTTTCAGGTTATAAAAGATAAAGGCATACTTGATCAGGCGCTTACGCATAAATCGTATGCAAATGAGCGTCGGTGCAAAAGCAACGAGCGGCTTGAATTTCTGGGCGATGCTGTTTTGGAGTTGGGTATAAGCGATATGCTGTTTAAGCATTTTGGCGATTTTGACGAGGGAAAAATGTCTATTATGAGAGCGCGGTTGGTTGGCGAGGATGCTTTGTATAAAATAGCATGCAAGGTAGGATTGCCAAATCTTATAAAACTTGGTAAATCCGAAGCAGCGAACGGCGGGAAAGAAAAAAAATCTATCGTTGCGGATTGTTTTGAGGCGGTGGTAGGAGCGATTTATCTCAGCATCGGATTTGATGGCACTAAAAAGATATTATATGAGATTTTCAGACCGTTGGCTGATTCGGTAATGGTGTTGAAAGATCCCAAAACGAGACTTCAGGAGCTCTCGCAGAAGATATGGAAAAGTGTGCCGGAATACAGGGTTGTCGATGTTAAGGGACCCGAGCACGGACCAATCTACACTGTCAGCGTGAAGGTGGGCAATCAATATGGTGAAGCATCCGGGGAAAGTATCAAAAAATCAGAGGAAAATGCGGCAAAACTGTTGCTTGCCAGACTGAAAAAATGAAACATAAAGCAGGTTATATAGTATTAGCCGGTCCTACTAATGCCGGAAAATCTACCCTGTTTAACAGATTGGTTGGGCTTGAGCTTTCGCCGGTAACTGCAAAACCTGAGACAACCTGGATGCCGATAAGGGGGATTCTTACCGGAAAAGATTATCAGATGATTATCTCCGATACCGCCGGCATACCGAGCAAAGGCGGCAAAATTTCGGAATTTCTTGCCGACTCGATTAAATCTGAGATTAGGCGGGCTGACGTTGTTTTGATAACCGTAAAACCTCGCACCGGTAGTGTTGCCGAAGTCGATAATCTTATAGATTATGCAAAATCTAAAAATAAAGCTATTGCAATATTGGTAAACAGCAGCGAACCTGAGGACAATCAATATGAAAAATATGAAACGCAGATAATCAGAACCTCGTTTCTGAACGGTGACTTGACACCTGTTATAAAATTTATTTTAGATCATCTTCCGTATTCGGAGGCACTTGTCGAAGCTGATCAGCTCAGTCTTGAAACGGAAAGAGAGCTGATAGCAAACACAATCAGGGCAAAGATTATGGAGCTTACATCAGAGGAGCTTCCTCATCAGATAGCTGTAATTATTGATGAGATAAAAATCAGAGACAACGGTATCTACTATATAAGGGCAACAATTTGGGTGGCAAAATCTTCGCAAAAACCGATAATAATCGGAAGATCCGGCAAGATGATAAAGAGGATAGGAAGCAATGCCAGAGCCGCCATTGAACCGATAGTGGGGAAAAAGGTGTTTCTTGATCTTCATGTTAAGATAAAAAAAGGCTGGATGAAAAAGATAGGTTTGATAAAAACAGCCTTAAAAACAGGATAGGGGCGATAAATGAAAAAACTGTTTGGTACCGACGGAATCAGAGGAAAAGCAAACAGCTATCCTATGACCCCTGAGATTGCTTTCAGATTAGGAAGAGCGATAGCTTATTATTGTTCGAAAGACTCCTCGGAAGGAAAGATAATAATCGGCAAAGATACAAGACTTTCAGGCTATATGTTAGAGCATGCGTTGGTTAGCGGCATAACATCGATGGGAGCAGCCGCTTTGCTTGTAGGACCAATGCCTACTCCGGCGATGTCATTTCTTGTTCAATCGATGAGAGCGGATGCGGCTGTTGTTATATCTGCCTCTCATAACCGATATGATGATAACGGACTGAAGCTGTTCAGCTCATCAGGCACCAAATTTCCGGATGAAACGGAAGAGGAACTTGAAGAGTTGATAGTCGGGCAGAAAATAGACCAGATAAGGGCGTACGGTGCAGGCATAGGAAAGGCATATCGTATAACCGATGCAGCCGGCAGATATATAGTGTTTGCCAAATCGACATTTCCAAGGTCACTCTCTTTGAAAGG
>JALWSW010000104.1 GCA_027080125.1 Campylobacterales bacterium
CCTATGTATCGATATGAAAGACCTCAAAAAGGACGCATGCGGCAGTTTCACCAGGCAGGCATCGAAGCGTTCGGAGCCGATGATCCTGCCCTTGATGCAGAGCAAATTGCCCTTGCCTATAGACTTACAAGACTATTCGGAATAGAAAGCGGCAAAATTTTGCTAAATAGCATAGGATGTCCCTCTTGCCGGCCGAGCTGGCAAGATGCGCTTGTTGATTATTTTAATGACTATAAAGAGCAGCTATGCGCTGATTGCAAAAGACGCTTAGATATCAATCCGCTCAGAATCTTAGACTGCAAGATTAAAGGTTGCTCTGAAATAGCAAAGAACGCCCCGACAGGCATCGATTATCTTTGCGATAGCTGCAAGACTCATCACAATAAATTGAAGGAATATCTTTCTGCTATGAATCTGGATTTTGTTGAGGATGCCAAGCTGGTCAGAGGACTTGATTATTACACAAAAACCGTTTTTGAAATTACGACCGATGAAATCGGATCGCAATCTGCACTGATTGCCGGCGGAAGATACAACAATCTTGTAAAATCGCTCGGAGGCAGGCAAACCCCTGCAACCGGCTGGGCAATGGGAATTGAGAGGATTTTGCTGCTGAGCAATATCGAACATGGCTCGGATGAGCTTATCTATTTTATAGCGCTTGATGAGGATTCCAAAGCAGAACTGTTTAATCTTTTTATATCCGTTTCAAGAAACCGCAACTGCTATTTCGATTACAAAGGCGGAAGCCTCAAGGCTCAACTTAGAAGGGCAAACCGGATAGATGCAAAAATATGTGTAATTATGGGTAAAGATGAAGGAGAAAAAGGAATGCTGCTTGTTAAAGATATGAAGAAAAAAACACAAAAACTGATAAAAAATAATGAATTGGGAGAAATATTGTGAAAACTGATATTGACGGATTAAGGCGAACCGATTACTGCGGGAACATTACAAAAGAGTATCTTGGCAAAGAGGTGACCGTTTTCGGATGGGTAAACTCCTGGCGCGACCACGGAGGAGTTATATTTATCGATCTGAGAGATCGCACCGGTGTTATTCAGATTGTATTTGACCCATCTGATAACAAAGAAACGCATAATTACGCTCAAACTCTAAGAAGCGAGTATTGTATCGCCGCAAAGGGACATCTTAGAATGCGTCCTTCAGGAACAACCAATCCGAACCTCAAAACAGGAGAGGTTGAGCTTTTGGTCGATCAGGAATTGAGAATACTTTCAGAATCCAAAACCCCTCCGTTTCCGCTTAGCGAAGCGGGTAGCGTAGGAGAGGACAGGCGTCTTAAATATCGCTACATCGATTTGAGACGGGAAAAACTGCAACGCAATCTGATTATCCGGCACAAAGCGGTGAAAGCGGTGAGGGATTTTTACGATGAAAACGGATTTATCGAGGTTGAAACGCCCGTATTGACAAAAAGCACTCCTGAGGGCGCGCGCGATTATCTTGTGCCAAGCCGCGTCAACAAAGGAAAATTCTATGCTCTGCCGCAATCGCCCCAGCTTTTCAAACAGCTTCTTATGATTGCCGGATTTGAT
>JALWSW010000105.1 GCA_027080125.1 Campylobacterales bacterium
CATCCGATCCTCTTAACCGCAATGTTATTTTATATGCCGATACATTGGAAAAGCATATAATGGAGAGACATTATACCACCTATGATAAATCACAAGTGGTAGACGATATTAAAAGTACAGTTGAAAAACCAGAAAAAATATATTATGATAAATATATAGATATAAGAGAAGTTTTTGTCAAAGAAAGCTCACATGTTTCAGATTTTACTTTCGTGGTTGTAGAATACAAAGATGATAATACTGGCATAGTAGCTACTTCATATCCGGTTAATAAAAAGAAACTGGGGAGGCAAATGAGAAATGCAAAGAAAAAATATCCCAAAGATGAAAATTGATTATGATAAAAATGCAGATGTGCTTTATATCACCTTTGGGAATCTCAAAAAGAGTGTAGCTGAAGATGGCGACTTTTTAGCCGGCATCATAATTTTTAAAAACCCCTCTACCAAGAAAGTAACTGGTATAACTCTTGACGCTTTTACTCAGCGCATGAGAAAAGGTTATTTAGATTCTATTGTTGAAAAAACTCACCCCTATATTAATAAAGCAAGCTTATTAAAGATCTATCACGATATAGAAAGAACTTCTTTACAAATCAAATGAAACGAGCCGCTATTTATGCGAGGGTATCCACCTTGCACCAATCCGAGACATCTATCGATACACAAATTGATACATGCAAAAAATTTTGCGAATCCAAGAGCATCCATGTAAGCGATATCTTTTCAGACAAAGACTCCGGAGCCAAGACGGATCGAATGAATTTTTCTAAGATGATAGAAAACGCCTTGAACGGCAAATATGATCTGATCGTTGTAGATAAATTCGATCGCTTTTACAGAAATGACGTGGAAGACCGGATTATAACTCGGCGCCTTGAAGAACAAGGCGTTCTTGTTTTGTCCGCAAGCGAAGGGATAGACGTTTCCTCTCCAGCTGGCAAACTCATGCGTTGGATCTTGTCAGACATAAATTCATTTTACCGTGACAATCTTATAGACGAAGTCAAACGCAAAACCATCAGAGTGGCAAAAAAAGGATACTGGCTTGGAGGTAAGCCACCATATGGATATAGACTCAAACCCATCATTGACAACGAAGGACTACATCGTACTGTTTTAGAAATAGAACCCAAAGAAGCAGAAGTTGTTAGTCTGATTTTCACCAAATTTATTGAAGGTCTGACATATCGTGATATAGCAATTTATCTTAATGAACATGGCTATCGAACCCGTAAGGGGAATCAATGGACTTCTTCTTCTCTTTATTCAATTGTTCACAACGCCGTTTATGATGGAACAAGTGTATACAATTACGGCACGAAGAAAACAAAACACAGAAAACCTCGTGAAGATGCAATTTTCGTTCCAAACTCACATCCTGCTATCATATCTCACGAAATGCTCGAAACTGCTCAAAAACGTTTCAGAATACATCCTACAACAGAAAAATATCATCACCTTCTCACTGGCATAATCTTTTGTGGAGATTGTGGTTCACTAATGATTGGCAATAGTAGAAAA
>JALWSW010000106.1 GCA_027080125.1 Campylobacterales bacterium
ATAATCGCTCATTACAAAAATGACAAAATAGCACTTTTATCAAGAGGTTTGGTGCTGGATCTTTTTAAAGGCGACAAGCGATTTTTCAAGCTGTATCCAATTGATAGTGGTAAATTAAAAACCTTGTTCAATGTATCCAAGCTGTTGGGTCAGGAGAGATTCAATACGGCAATTTTGCTGCAAAATGCCATAGGTGCCGCAATTATTGCAAAACTGTCGGGTATTCCTGAGATAATCGGATACAAAACCGATTTCAGAGGATTTTTGCTTACAAAGTCTATTGATTTACCCGAAAAACCGATTACTCAGGAAAACTATTTCTTGAATATGATAAAACAAGCAGGCATTAATTCCTTAGATGACGGTTTTGGAATGCTCAGATTGTCTAAAAGCGAGAATAACTGGGCAGAATCGAAACTTTGCAAATTAGATAAGCCTATTGTAGTCTTTTTTCCAGGAGCTGCATACGGTCAGGCAAAACGATGGCCTTATCAGAACTTTATATCGTTGGCAAGGCTTTTGTATAACAATTTGGGCGCAACAATAATATTGATTGGTTCGAAGATTGAACAGGAGATCGGTGCAGCTATAGAATCAGCCGTATCAGTTAAAAACTTTATCGGCAAGACAACATTGAGAGAAACTATGGCGTTATTGGCAAATTCAGACCTTTTGATTACAAACGATTCAGGTCCGATGCATATAGCTGCTGCTCTTGGAAAGCCGCTTATCGGAATATACGGATCAACCGATCCGAGAAGAACGCCTCCGATTGGAAATACAAAAAGAAAAATTATTTACAAAAACGTTTCTTGCTCTCCCTGCTTTTTGAGAACTTGTCCGACAGATTTCAGATGTATGAAGCAGATAAACCCGTCTGAGGTTTTTGAAGCCGCAAAAGAGCTGCTTTCATAAATGAAAGTTCTTTTTGTGAAATTAAGCTCGCTGGGAGATATAGTTCAGGCGATGCCGCTTATTGATGCAGCATACGAAAAAGGGATTGCTGTGGATTGGTTGGTCGAGGAACAAAATAAAGCAATTCTTGAAAATCATCCTTATCTCAACAAACTTATTACAGTTTGCAGACTCAAGCCGTCAAATATATCAAGAATCAGAGAATCGATTAAAAAACTAAGGAAAAACAGATATGATGCGGTAATTGATCTTCAAGGTTTGCTAAAAAGTGCGTTTTGGGTTTTTTTTGCCAAATCCGAAAAAAAGATAGGTCAAAGAAACTGTCGCGAATCTCTGGCAAGAGCGGTTTTAACCGATGCGCTTTTTTTTGAAGGTGCCGCAATCAATCGCTATTTTTATCTGTTCTCAAAAGGAATCTTTGACAATAACGACATACGGGTAACCGAAAAGATAACGATAAATCTTTCCGGGACCGAAAAAAACTTTATCGATAATCTGATAAAAAAAGAGTATGTCGTTCTTGCACCCTCATCAAGATGGAAAAGCAAGCTTTGGATTGCTCAATACTGGAAAGAGCTGATAAAACTTTTATCCGAATTAAAT
>JALWSW010000107.1 GCA_027080125.1 Campylobacterales bacterium
ATCAAAAATTTACTCTCTTACTTTTTGAACGATCAAAAAGTAAGCAAAAAATCGCCGCGATGAGAAAAGGCTAAAAATCTCACCTTTGCGCCTAAAAACAGAAAACTCGCAGCTACCTGTTTTCTTAAGAAAATCCTTTAAGCTATGGTTTCTTTAAAGTTAATATCTTTCAATTAAGACAGCTCAGACATTCTGTTTTTTTAACGGTGCAAAGGGAAGATTTTCTAAACGCCTTTTCTCATATGCGGGATTAAGAAAAGAAGAAATAATCTGTTCAGGAAATTTAAAATTCTACTTCTACTCTTGCTCTTTATCTTTTTCTTTTCCAGCATTATAAAATCTGCGTTTAGAAATCAGAGCAAAAATGCGTTAAGAAAATAAGGGCAACTCTGAGGGCCAGATACTTCCATAGAAGATAACTCGGGAGCAAGATGGGGGCAATCCGCTTTTCGAAGGCTTAGCAGAAGCTTAAGTCGAGAAAAGGGATTGTTTCAGATTGCCCCGAGTTATCTTCCCTTCGGGCTTTATACTCTTTTCCATATGCTTACGTTGTCCTTTCTTGAACTAACCGGTTAGTCCTGCGAAAGTCCGCCTTGCCTATAGAAAAGCAGATATCGCTGTGAATGTGATTATTGGGCAGCGGTCTCATATGCCTTGATTTTTTGGTTTTAGCTCAGACTGAGTGATAGCTGTTGCAAGATTGCGTACTATTTTGCTTTGTATTCAAGGCATGAAAAAGGGCGCTACCTAAATGGTTGTAACCTTTTTTGCAACGTAAGAAGACAAAGTAAAAGAGAAGCAGGGTTGTGACAGATATTGCTTAGTCTGAGCTTATTTTATCAAGAAAAAAGAACAAAGATATAACTCTTAACGCAAATTTTCCAATGCGGGATAAGAGGCTGCCGCTATCCGTAGTGACAGAAAGCGATTGAGTTTTGCAGGCACAATGCCGGTATCGTTAATTTTCAAAACAAGCCTCGAAGTCTCTCGGTGTAATAATCTTTATATTTCTAAACTCAGCTATTTCCAGAAGATCTTTATCACCGCTTACCAAATAGCTGGCTTTGGCAAAAACTGCACACGATAGAATTTTGTCATCATCCGGGTCCCGCACAATATTATGAACGGCATTTGCAGGATAAATCATTAGTGATGCCTCTGATATTATACTAACTGTTTCGTCAATGAGTGTTTTGGAAGCTCGAAGTTTGGTAAAAAGTACATTTTTAAACTCTTCAATGATTGCAGGGCAGATAAAAAGGTTAAACTCACTCTTTCTGGCACGTAATAGCAGTCCTGAACAAACTCCTTCCGTAATAAAAGCAGATATCAAAACATTGGTATCGAAAACTACATTCACGAAATTTGTTTGAAAACATCTTCTTCGGTAAGTATGCCTGCTTTCTTTGCAAAAGGTTTGAACTCTTTTTTCAGCCTGTTAAGCTGCCTTTCCCATAGATAAAGGTTTATAGATTCCCTGATGATATCGCTGCGGCTCCTCCCGCTTTTTTTGGCAAAAGAATTCAATTTTTCGACGGTTTCTTTAGGAATGCTCACCGATATAACATCTCTCATTTTCACCTCCGATACTACAATTTAATACAGGAAGGGTTTTTAGTCAAGGTTTAATAGCCTTTTTTTATATGCGGGACAAGAAAAAATAGAAAAAAATATGAGAAGTCCATTGGGGTCGCGTCTGCGACATTTGACATAGGTCAAAAATCGATTACCCAAATCAAAGAGGGAGCATGCTTGATCCGGATTCCTCTTTTGTTGTTTTGCGCCTTTTTTATATGCGGGATAAGAAAAAATAGAAAAAAATATGAGAAAATAAAAAAACGCTTGCGGTAAGAAAAGAGCGTAAAACGATAATAGTTTTCAAAATTGTCACCAGAAAATCAAATTTTTACAAAATTGTTCCTTTCGGTAAAAAATTGTTTGCTGTAGCTTGAGTTCGTCAATAAATCGCTTTTGGAACCAAGATTGCTCTAATGAAAATAGATTGGACAATCTTTGCAGAAATGACATTTTAGAAGGAGGTTTGTATGATAAAGCTACTCAAGCGGATTGTTACCGGGTTTTCATTTGGAGCAGCGCTGCTATTTTTGCCGATTGCGGCTTTTGGGGGGGAAAACGGACTAAATAGCGGAGATACCTCATGGATGATAGTGGCAACCGCTCTGGTCATGCTTATGACACCTGCGGGACTTGCCCTGTTTTACGGCGGCATGAGCCGTTCAAAAAATATGCTCAACACTATGGCAATGAGCATAGTCGCATATTGTGTTGCAAGCGTGATATGGATTATGTGGGGTTATAGTTTGGCATTCGGACCCGATTTGTCGGGAATTATAGGAAGTTCGGCAAATTTTTTCATGAACGGAATAGGCGTAAAAAGCATTTCAGGATCAATACCAACCTATATTTTCGTAATGTTTCAGATGACCTTTGCAGCAATAACGGTTGCCCTGGCAAGCGGCTCGGTTGTGGGAAGAATGAGGTTTTCATCCTGGATTCTGTTTGTTTTATTATGGCTAACATTTGTTTATTCACCGGTAGCTCATTGGGTATGGGGCGGAGGATGGCTTTCCAAACTTGGCGTTCTTGATTTTGCCGGCGGAACCGTTGTTCATATCAACGCAGGTGTTGCAGGATTGATTCTGGCGCTATTTCTTGGCAAACGGAAAGGATACGGTAAAACGGCAATGATGCCCTCATCAATAGCCCTGACAGCTACAGGAGCGGTTTTGCTTTGGTTCGGATGGTTCGGTTTTAATGCCGGAAGCGAATTGGCTGCAGACGGGCTTTCGGCATCAGCATTTCTTGTAACCAATACTGCAGCGGCAATCGCAGGCTTGACATGGATGTTTGTCGAACAGGTCATCTCAGGCAAACCGACGCTGTTAGGTCTTTCCTCAGGAGCAATAGCAGGACTTGTAGCCATAACTCCGGCGGCAGGATTTGTTAATCCGGTAGGAGCCCTGATAATCGGAATCGGTGCCGGAATTGTAGGATATCTTGGTGCAACGGCAATTAAGAACAGGCTTGGGTACGATGATTCGCTGGATGCATTCGGCGTGCATGGATTGTGCGGAATATGGGGAGCCTTGGCAACAGGTCTTTTTGCCGACCCGAAAATAGGAGGCGCTGCGGGCTTGTTCTATGGAAATCCAAAGCAGTTACTGATTCAGCTTATAGCAGTTATTGCAGTCATTGTTTTTAATGCTATAATGACGATCATTATTATAAAAATCGTATCTCTGCTTGGAAGCATAAGGGTGAGTATCGCAGATGAGACAGAGGGACTTGACAGCACAGCTCACGGCGAAAGAGCATTTGAAATATAAGAATAGATTGCTATTATGTAAAGAGTTTTAGATTGGAGGCTATATATGAAAAAGATAGAGGCTATCATAAAACCGTTCAAATTAGACGATGTAAAAGACGGTCTCAGAGGACTTGGCGTAAGCGGAATGACCGTATCTGAGGTAAAAGGATACGGAAGACAAAAAGGGCATACGGAAATTTACAGAGGAGCCGAATACTCGATCGATTTTATCCCAAAGGTTAAAATAGAGGTTGTGGTCAGAGATGAGGATGTTGAAAAGATTGTAGAGACAATTTTGGAAAACGCCCAAACAGGAAAAATCGGAGACGGCAAAATTTTCATCAGTTCTCTTGAGAGCGCCATAAGAATAAGAACAAAAGAAACCGGAAACGAAGCGATATAACCGGTAATAATAAAAGGAGGAGAGTGTGAAGGACGCAGAAAGTTTGTTAAAATTTATCAAAGAAAACGGTGTAAAGATTGTAGATGTGAGATTTACCGATCTGTTTGGAACCGGACAGCATTTCTCGGTGCCGGTCAGTCAGATCGATGAAGCAAGTCTGACCGAAGGACTTGGATTTGACGGATCTTCTATCAGAGGATGGAAAACTATCGATTCAAGCGATATGCTTGTTGTTCCTGATATATCAACTGCATATCTTGATCCGTTTACCGAAGAGGAAACCCTCAATATAACCTGCGATATTGTTGATCCGATATCAAGAGAAAGCTACGACAGAGACCCTCGCGCGATTGCCAAAAGGGCAGAAAATTATCTGAAAGAAACCGGTATTGCCGAAACTGCCTATTTTGGTCCTGAAAACGAGTTTTTCATTTTTGATGAGATAAATACGGATTTTAACGATCATTCAAGCTATTACTTCATCGATTCGGATGAGGGGATATGGAACAGCGGCTCAGACGAGATTCCCAATCTCGGACATAAAATACGCCATAAAGAGGGCTATTTCCCGCTTCCACCATCTGATACCATGCAGGATATAAGAACCGAAATGGTGCTTGAACTGGAAAAGGCGGGGATAACGGTTGAGGCTCATCATCACGAGGTTGCAACCGCAGGACAGGCTGAAATTGATATGCGTTTTGCTCCGCTTCTTCAGATGGCTGATAACACAGTAAAATTTAAATATATTGTAAAAAATGTAGCAAGGAGAAACGGAAAAACAGCTACATTTATGCCAAAACCACTTTATGGGGACAACGGCACCGGAATGCATGTGCATCAGAGTCTCTGGAACGGCAGCACTCCGCTTTTTGCCGGAGACGGATATGCCGGGGTTTCGAAAACCTGCCTCTACTACATTGGAGGAATATTAAAGCATGCAAAGGCGATCAGTGCATTTACAAACCCGACAACAAACTCTTATAAGCGACTCGTTCCCGGTTTTGAAGCGCCGGTTAATCTTGTTTACTCATCCAGAAACCGCTCCGCAGCAATAAGAATTCCGATGTATTCACCCAATCCGAAAACAAAAAGAATTGAAGTAAGATTTCCAGACCCGTCTGCAAATCCGTATCTTGCATTCTCGGCGATGCTTTTGGCAGGAATCGACGGAATAATCAATAAGATAGACCCTGCCGAACCTATGGACAAAAATATTTACGATTTGCCTCCTGAGATCGCTGAAAATCTCGAGCATCTTCCTGGTTCGCTCGAAGATTCGATAAATGCCCTGGAAAACGATTATCAATTTTTGCTTCAGGGCAATGTTTTCAGTGAAGAGCTTATAAGAACCTGGATCGACTACAAACGGGAAAATGAGATACAGCTTCTCAGAGCTGTTCCCAATCCTGTAGAATTCAAACTTTATTACGATATCTAAACAGAACCTCAAAGCCCGTCTGTATTAGGCGGGCTTTACTTTTTTTGCAAATGATATATTATAGTGAAACTATGTCATTTGCTTCTATCAGCTTTATATATAAAATTTCAAAATTATTGAAAAGTTCCGGTCTGGAATCGCTGTCATATGAGATTGCAAGCAATCTGTCCGGTTATTTTGGTTTTTCAAGTTCGGCAATTATTATAAAAAAAGGGAATCGACAACAGCAGATTGTTTCCTGCATAGGCAAAAAAGAGAGCATAATGAATGCGATAAAAACATTTTCAGATACCCTGAAAGATAAAACAATGATAACTGTAAAACAGCATGAAGCTCAGAAATACGGGTTTTCCGGCTCATTAACGATATTTTCTATACAAACTGACAGGTCAACAGGTTATATCATAATAGAAAAAACTGTCCCGCTCAATAAAGAAGAATCGATAACAATAAAAACCTTGATAAAACTGATTGAGTTCAGATTGGCAATCGAAGAAAGAGGCAATCTTACCTCAATAAGCGAAAAACCAATATCTTATCAATTAACCGGGCAAGAATTCCCCGAGATCATAGGGAAAAGCAATAAAATAAAGCAGATATTCGATATAATATCTGCTGTTGCCGGTAGCAATTCTTCGGTAATGATTTACGGCAAAAGTGGAACGGGTAAGGAGTTGGTTGCAAAGGCAATACACTATTCAAGCAACAGAAAAAACAAAAAATTTGTTGCAATAAACTGCGCCGCAATACCGGAAGCACTTTTTGAGTCAGAATTGTTTGGTTTTGAAAAAGGCTCTTTTACCGGAGCTTCAGGCCAAAAGAAAGGACTTATAGAGATTGCAGACAAAGGAACGTTATTTTTTGATGAGATAGCTGAAATGCCGCTTTCCATGCAGCCCAAATTGTTGCGACTTATTCAGGAAAAAACGGTCACAAGAATAGGCGGAACAAGAACTGTCCCGGTTGACTTCAGGCTAATCTGCGCAACCAACAAAAACCTCGATGAGATGGTAAAATCCGGAGAATTCAGAGAAGATCTCTACTATCGCATTAATGTCATACCGATAAATGTGCCTACGCTTTCAGAACGCAGAGAAGATATTCCGCTACTTGTTGAACATTTTCGAAAACTTTTTTGTAATGCTAACAATAAGTCGGTTAGATTTTCAGCAGAAGCAATAGAAACCCTTATGAAATACCCTTGGCCCGGAAATGTCAGAGAGCTTGAAAATATAATCGAAAGGCTGATTGTTATGGCACCTCCCTTAAGTTCCACGATAAAAAATATAGATTTATCAGAGATTATTCCGTCAATTGAGCAGTCGGATACAAGCCTGAAACAGATTGAAAAAACTGCAATCTTAGATGCGCTTAATGCTTCCGGAGGCAACAAAGAACAGGCGGCGCGGCTTCTTGATATAACATTAAGACAACTCAACTATAAAATAGGAAAACATAAGATTGACACAAGCTGCTTTAATAGCTAATCTCACTAATTACACCGCCGGCAACTATTCTGTCATTAATATAGGCAACCGCAGCTTGCCCGGGTGTTGCTCCCCAGAAGCCGGTTTCGGAAATAACCCTAATCTTGTCCCCAAGATATATCAGCTTTGATTTTATCGGTTTGCTTTGAGAGCGTATTTTGATATAAGCGTCAAATTGGTCTCTATCGTCTTTTAGTATGAAATCAGTAATGTAAAATTCTTTTGAAACAATACCTTCTCTATCTGACAAAGTAACGTCTCCGGTTTTCGGATTGATTAGCTTGACATAAAGCGGTTTGTGCGAAGATATTCCCAGTCCTTTTCGTTGTCCAATGGTAAAATTTTCTATGCCGCTATGCTTGCCCAGAATTTTCCCGGCTTCATCAATAAAATTTCCCGGTTTTGATTTTATATTGTGTTGTATAAAATCTCTGTAATCATAATCAACAAAGCAGATTTCCTGACTTTCAGCCTTTTTTTTGGTAATAAGATTTGCTTTTTGCGCTATTTTCCTTACCTCGGCTTTGGTCAGTTTTCCAAGAGGAAACAGAACCTTTTCTATCTGAGGCATATCTAATCGGTAAAGAAAATATGATTGATCCTTTTTAGGATCTTTCGCTCTTGCAATAAATTTTCTGCCTTTATATTCGAGAATATTAGCGTAATGTCCTGTTGCAATATGAGAGATGCCAAGTGAGTTTGCAAATCGAAGAAGGTGGAAAAACTTCATTCTGTCGTTGCAAGCTATGCATGGATTGGGGGTTAGGGCTTTCTGATACATCCTGATAAATGGGGCAATAACCTCTTTTTTAAAAAGTTCTCTATAATCGACCAGCTTAAACGGTATCCCAATCTGAGCCGCCGCATATCTTGCATCGTATCTGTCTTTTTCAGAGCAGCAACTTCTTTTGCAGTCGGAATTCTCATAGCTTGTCAGAGCCATCGTTACCCCTAAAACATCATATCCCTGATTTTTAAGAAGATAGGCAGCAACAGAGCTGTCAACTCCGCCGCTCATGGCGACAAGAACGCTTTTCATCGGTTATTTCAGAGTTTTTTTTCCTGCCCGGATAAAAGGCGTCTGATATTGGGATAATGCCTGAGAAGAGCCAGAAGGGCAAGAAAAAGCAACGCATAAAACCGGATTCCGGAGCTCATAAAATATCCGGCAATTGTAACCGAAAGAATTGCAGCAATCGAAGCAAGTGAAGATATTTTTGATGCCATAAACAGCAAAAGCCAAACAGCCAAGGCAATCAGCATAATCGGGGTTGACCAGATTGATAAAACCCCAAACGATGTTGATATGCCTTTGCCTCCTTTGAATCTCAAGGTTATTGGAAAATCATGTCCTATGACGGCAAACAGCCCGGCAGCAATTGATGCATCAACGGAATTTTTGACAGCCAGACCCGCAGGAATTGCCCCTTTCAGAAAATCAAGCACGAAGGTTATGATACCCGCAGATTTGCCTCCGGCTCGAACAAGATTTGTTGCCCCTATATTTCCTGACCCGAGGTTTCTGACATCTTTGCCCAGAAATTTACCGATGAACAAACCAAACGGAATCGATCCGGCAATATATCCTGCGGCAGACCAAGAGGTTAGTTGCCAAACATTATACATTTATTGCAGTTTTTTTGATTTTATCCTTTGAAAAGCCGGAATATCAAGCAAATCTTCATCCTCAATGGCTACAGGCGAGATAGAAGCGGTTGCTCTTTCGGAGAAACGTTTTTTCGGAGCACTGAAACCTGTAGCAATGACAGTGATTTTTATCTTTTCATCAATTTCATTATCGATAACAGTGCCGAAAATAAGCTCTGCATCCTCGCTTGTTGCCTCTCTTATGGTGTTGATTGATTCCTCAACCTCGCTTAAAGAAAGATTTTCCCCTGATGTTATGTTGACAAGAATATCGGATGCTCCGCTTAAATCTATATTATCAAGCAACGGGCTATAGATTGCCTTTTGAGCGGCTGTCTTTGCTCTGTCGTTACCTGTTGCCTCTCCTATGCCCATTATGGCCATTCCCTTTTTGCTCATCACGGTTTTTACATCGGCAAAATCAACATTTATCTGACCGGGATGATTTACCAGATCGCTGATTCCCTGAACAGCTTGTCGCAAAACATCATCTGAAAAACTGAATGCTTCTGTCAGAGGAATATTTTTAGGCAGAGCTTCAAGCAGTTTTTGGTTTGGTATAATGATAACGCTGTCGCATATCTTGGAAATCTCTTTAATTCCCTGTTCGGCATTTTTCATTCTTCTTTTTCCTTCAAAAAGAAACGGCTTTGTTACCACCCCAACGGTCAAAATATCCTGGTCTTTTGCAGTCTCGGCAATCACCGGCGCAGCGCCGGTTCCGGTTCCGCCCCCCATACCGGCAGCGATAAACAGCATATCGGTCTCTTTTGCTATTTCTTCAAATTCTTCTATATTTTCTTGTGCTGCAGCCTTTCCAACCTCAGGGATTGAGCCTGCGCCAAGACCTTTGGTTAACTCCTTACCTATTTGAACTGTTTTTGTGCCCTCAAGCGCCATATTGAGGCTTTGGATATCGGTGTTGACACTAAAAAATTCAACGCCTTTGACATCCTTTCTTATCATCGTATTGATGCTGTTGCATCCTCCGCCACCTACTCCTATAACCTTTATCACTGCCCCTGATGCTTTTGAGGTCATTAAAACATCTCCTTGAACCATCTTTTCATTCTCTCAAATATTGAATTTTGGCCAAACGGTTTTTTTCTTCCTATTGTGTTGCTGTTTTCTATACCATATTTAATCAGTCCGACAACGGTGGCATATTGAGGACCTTCCACCATATCCCTAATGCCGGTTATATCATACGGGACACCGATTCTTGCCGGCATATTGAAAAACTCTTCGGCAAACTTTACCATTCCTCCAAGCATCGACCCGCCTCCGGTGAGCACAATGCCGCCGGTTAACATCGATTCAAATCCGTTTGAATCAAGCTCGTTCTTGATAAGATAAAAAAGTTCTTCAGCGCGCGGCTGAACAATTCCGTAAAGATCCCCTTTTGAAATCTCTCTGCTTTGTCTGCCCGAGATTCCAGGCACCTCTATTGTTTCCTCCGAAGATGTCCAATCGTCTATGCTTGCATATTTTATCTTAATTTTTTCAGCCTGCTTTTCTGGAGTTCGTATGCCGACAGCTATATCATGGGTAAACTGATTTCCGCCAACACCCAAAACCTTTGTGTAACGTATGCTGTCATCATAAAACACCGCCAGATCGGTCGTGCCTCCGCCTATATCTATCATAGCAACGCCCAATTCGGTTTCGTCACTGGATAAAATTGCCTTTGCCGATGCAAGCGGTTCCAGGATTATATCCGATACATCCAAGCCTGCCCGGTTGCAGCTTTTTATTACATTTTGAACCAAAGCAATGCTTCCTGTTATAATATGAGCTTTTACCTCAAGTCGTACGCCGCTCATCCCTATCGGATCTTTTATTCCCGATTGTTCATCAACAATATATTCCTGGCTTATAGCGTGAATAATATCCCTGTCAGGAGAAAGTGATATTGCTCGGGCATTTTCCATAACCCGCGCAATATCAACTTTGCCTATCTCTTTGCTTCTTACAGCAACAACGCCATGGCTGTTTATAGCCTGTATATGATTGCCCGATATACCGGCAATTACACTTTCTATTTTTGAACCGGACATTGATTCTGCGGCTTCTACTGCTTGCCTTATTGACCAGACAGCCTGATCTATATTGGTGATTATTCCTTTTCTGACGCCTTTTGCAGGAGAGCTGCCAACCCCTATTATCTCAAGAGATTCCTCTTCGTTTATACGTCCCACTACGGCACAGATTTTGGTTGTGCCTATATCCAGACCCACAATAGTATCATTTGACATATCCAGCCACCTTCCAACGTATAACTATCTGATTTTTGTAAACAAACGATATAGCCGAAATTCGTTTTATCTTATTCTCCTTTTTGGCGTTCTTCCAAAAATCAACCAACTGCTTTACATGCCTGCCTATAACATAATTACTCTGGCCTGTTGAAACAACAACAGAAGGTCCAGCATTAAGCCTATAGTAAACTGCTTTACCGATTATGTCAATTCTTTTTATTGTAAAATATCTTTCAAGCAGTTTTTTTGTAAACATAAGTTTATCGTAAAGATTTTTGTTGTTTTTTAAGTCGAAACAGTTTGAAGAATAAACATGCGGTAAAATATAGTGTTCTGAGTTTGAAAACAGTTTTTTGAAAGCATATCCGGTTTTATCGACCAGCCAGCGCTCTTTGTTGCAAAATAGTTCCAAAGCCGGCTGCCTTTCTGCTATCTTTATAACTACGGTGTCAGGAAATCGCTTATAAATGACAGCGCTTTCAAACCATCTGTTTTGCCGAAGACGTCCTTTTATTCTTTCCCGATTCATCAGCAGTAGTGACCCGTCTTTGCCTCTGAATACTGTCCGTATAAAACCTATTTTCATATGTTTAGCGCCCTCAACATAGATATGTTTTATCGGGAAAATTTCTCCTTTATTAAGAGAAGATACAATATTGTCGTATGTTTTGTATAGCAAAAACAGAATAGCCAGAATTATTGCCAAAACAGCAGCTAATCTGAAAATAGGGAATTTGCGCTTTCTCTTGTAGTTTGCTCTGAACAGATCGACAGGCTTTTTATTTATTTTTCTGCTTTTTTGACGCATCTTTTACTATCCAGCGGCATAAACTATCAAAATCAACACCGGTAGCTTTGGCGGCATTGGGAAGAAGACTTGTTTCGGTCATACCGGGGATACTGTTTATCTCCAAAACATAAGGAATAGAGTTTTTCAATATGATATCTACCCTCGAGACACCGGATATACCAACAGAACCAACTGCTCTTGTTGCAACCTCAATTATGCGTTTTGCCGACAATTTATCCAATGGAGCGGGGATTATATATTCGGTAGCGCCTTTGGTATATTTATTGTGATAATCGTAAAATCCGTTTTTGGGAACAATCTTGATTATCGGAAGTGAACGCTTGCCCATAAAACCTACGGTCAACTCATCGCCTTCTATAAATTCTTCTACCATGATCTTTTCATAAAGAGAAAGCAGTTTGCCAATTGACATGTTAAGCTCTTTTTCGTTGTATGCAAATTCCACCCCGATACTTGAGCCCTCGTTAGCAGGTTTGATAACAGCCGGATAATGCCTCCAACATGAAAAATCAACCGGCTGTTTTCTTTGAATAGTCATAAATTCGGGAGTCGGAATTTTTTCATTGCGAAAAATCAACTTCGTTAAAGTTTTATCCATGGAAAGCATTGCAGCCCGAGCCGAAGAGCCGGAATAATTTATGCCGGATAATTCAAGAAATCCCTGCAAAATTCCATCCTCTCCCGGGGTTCCGTGAATCGCAATTACAACCGTTTTTATTTCGTTTTCAGCTAACAGTTTCAAAAAGTTCCAGTTTGCCAATTTGTCAGGTTTATGTAAATCGATTAAAACCGATTTATATCCTGATCTGAGAAGCGAATTGTGTATGGCAATGCCTGTTTTCAACGATACCTCTCTTTCGTTTGAATATCCTCCGTAAAGAACACCTATGATATCAGACAATTTTCACCTCTTTCTCAAGCATTATTCCGAATTTTTTATAGACTGCCTCTTTCATCATTGAAATCAGACTGTAAACATCCTCAAAAGTAGCATTACCGCGATTGATTATAAAATTTGCATGCTTTTCGGAAATGACCGCATCTCCGATGGTTTTGCCTTTTAAGCCGCATTCCTCTATAAGTTTGCCGGCATAAAATTTGCCGGGATTTTTGAATACCGAGCCGAAACTTTTGTCGGAAGGCTGCCTGGCTATTCGGAGCATCTTGTTAGCTCTGATGTTATTGATTACAGTCCGTTTGTCTTTCTTCTCGAGTTTAAATTTTGCCGATAAAATCTTCTTTTCCACCCCTTTGCGATAAGCAAAATCAAACTCTTTCAAACATACCTTTTTGCCATCTGAGAAGCAGTTTATCGATTTTACATAATCAAGCACCGATTTTCCACCCGCTCCTGCGTTCATAAAGATGGCTCCTCCGAGGGTTGCCGGAATTCCCGCCATCCATTCAAGGCCTGATAACCCGTTACAAGTGCAAAAACCGAGCAAAGACGATATTTTTACACCTGCTCCTGCATCAAGATATTCTCCGTCATATTCTATTTTGGCAAACTCACCGGATAGATTCACAAACAGCAGATTTTTTGCCCTCTCCGATGCCAGGAGATTGCTTCCGTTTCCAATCCAAAACTGTTTCGGAAGTCTTTTTTTCTTTTTATAAAGCTCAAGCAAATCTTCCATACTTTTAATTTCGATCCAATCTACAACAGGTCCTATCCCAACAGATGTTTTCTCTGACAGATTCTTTTTTTCAATCCTCATTGCATTTGCAAAATGAAACATGTTTAGCTTGCAAAACCCGCTACTACAGCTTGGATACTTCCAGATTTTCCAATATCCGCTCAGACGCAGAGCCTATATCGCCTGCTCCCAAACAGAGAAGCAGATCGCCTGAATCTACAAGCTCGCTTATTTTCTCTATTGCTTTCTCAAGCGAGCCGATATAGCGGCATCCGGTTACCTCGTTTATCTTTCGAGCCAGAGATTCTGCATTAACACCTTCAATCGGCTGTTCACCGGCAGAATAGATATCGGTTACATAAACTTGGTCGGCTAATTCAAAGCTTTTGGGAAATTTGTCAAAAAGCAGTTTGGTTCTTGTGAATCTGTGCGGCTGAAACAGGACGATTAGTCTTCTCTTATAGCTTTTGAGCGCCGAGAGTGTTGCGTCAATCTCTGTTGGGTGATGACCATAATCATCTATTACCAGTATGTCTTTAACATTACCAATTTGCGTAATTCTGCGTTTTACACCGTCAAATTCATTCAATGAGTCCTCAATAACATCATTATCAACACCAAGCTCTTTGGCGCTGGCAGCAGCAAGAGCGGCATCGACAATATTATGCATGCCCAACACCGAAAGATTTATTTTCAAAGAAGAGCCGTCTCTGCATTCAAGTTCAAATTTTGCCCCTTTTGCCAACAGATCTGCGTTTTTAATGCGGTAATCGCCATCTTTTCCAACTGTTGTCATCTTTTTTGATAAAATCTTTTTTATCCCGTTATCATCACAGTTGACAATCGATTTGCCGGCGGATTTTCTTGAAAACCGGTCAAATGCCTCAAGCAACCTTTCATAGCTGCCGTAATGATCTATATGCTCGAAATCGATATTGCTGATAACAGCTAATTGCGGTTTTAAAATCTCAAACGACCCGTCAGATTCGTCAGCTTCGGCAACCAGATATTTTCCGCTTCCTGCTATAAGATTTGTTTCGGCTTTTTTTACAATTCCGCCGATTATGGAAACCGGAGAATAGTCCGCATCCTCCAAAATTTTTGCTATCATAGAGCTGGTTGTGGTCTTTCCGTGAGAGCCGCAGATTGCGATTCCGTAATAGTTTTCCATTACCAACGAAAGCAGCTCTGCGCGTCTTAAAAGCGGAAACGATTCGCGAACGGCATAGTCAAATTCGGGATTACCTTTTTTTATTGCGGATGAATAGACAACCTGAGCGTTTTTAGGAATCTGTTTACTGTTATGACCTATAAAAACAGGAATTCCGTCGGCTCGCAGTTTTTTGGTAATAAAACTTTCCTTTATATCCGAACCCAACACGCTGTATCCGTTTTTGAAAAGCAGTTGCGCTATGCCGCTCATCCCTATTCCGCCTATGCCGATAAAGTAAATCGGTTTTTCAATATCAATCGCCCTGTACAAATTTTGTTGCATAATAACACCTTACCAATCTGCCCGATAGCTCTTCGAGTTTCGGCAGTTTTTCACATCTCCTGTCAGATAATCCGCAACGGTCAAAAAAAGGGCAAGCCCCATTTGGCAAGCTGCCTGTTGACACCTTATAGTCTGATTTGCTATAAGAGGCGGCTTGCCTGAGCAGTCGGGTATATGGATGAAGAGGGTTCTCAATAACTTTGCAATCTCCATATTCCATAAGATAACCGTTGTATATGACTGCTATCTTATCAGATCCTTGCAAAGATGCAAAGTCGTGAGTAACAAGAAGAAGCGAATTCCCCTTTTTATTTTTTAAGCGATAAAGCAGATTCAATATCCGTTTTTTGAGCGGTTTATCCAAAGCGGTCGTGGGTTCATCTGCCAAAACAAGCAGGTGCTTACCTGCAAGTGCCATGGCAATGAGTATCCTCTGTTTTCTCCCGCCGGAGAGCTGATGAGGATAAAGTTCCAGAACAGAGCTTTCTTCGCCGCACTCCTTTATTATATTCTCAACATTAACATCACCTGCAATCTCTTTTATCTGATAAGAGATTTTATAAACCGGATCAAGCGCATCACCTGGATCCTGAGGAATATAGGAGATTGATTTTCTTCTCAATTCTCTTTTTTGTTCATCATCAAGCTGTGTTAAATCTTTACCGTCAAAACTGATGCTGCCCTTTGTATCTGAGCCATAATTTATCCCAAGAATTGATTTTATCAGAACCGATTTTCCAGAGCCGGTTTCACCTATCAGACTTACCGTTTCTCCTTTTGAAACGGCAATAGAGAAGCCGTGGAGCACCTCTTTGTTTGCGAATGAAACGGAAAGATTTTTTACATCCAATATTGTTTCCACGGTTTAAGGAATTTTACATTTTTCGAGATATTCGGACTTTCTTATTTTTATATATTCATCAAGCCTTTTGCTAACAGCAGTATCTGAAATTGCCAGAATTCTTGCAGCAAGCAATGCAGCATTTACCGCTCCATTGATTGAAACCGTTGCAACAGGAGTTCCCGGAGGCATCTGGATTGAGGAGAGCAAGGCATCAACGCCTCCTAAACTTGCTGCAATCGGAACCGCAATAACAGGCAACATTGTCATAGCGGCAAGGATTCCTGAAAGATGATTTGCCATACCGGCTGCAGCTATAACAACCTTAATATTTCGTTGTTTGAGTTTTTTGGCATACTCGAGCGTTCTTTCCGGCGTTCGGTGTATCGAGCTTATAAAATATTCGTAATTTATGCTGATTTTATCAAGCAATTCACCTGATTGCCTCATAAGCTCAAAATCAGACCGGCTTCCCATTACAATCGAGACCGATATCGCCTTATCATTCATTTTTCAGAGCCTTATCCGCAATGTCGCTTCTGTAATAGATTCGATCAAAATTAATTTTGGAGATTGCCTCGTAAGCAGATTTTTTTGCCTCTTTCAGGGTATCTGCAACAGCGGTTACTCCAAGCACTCTTCCTCCGTTCGTATATATCTTGCCATATCTCAGAACGGTACCGGCATGAAAGACAACTGCTCCGGCAGATTCCGCCTCTTTTATCCCTGTAATCAGCTTGCCTTTTTCGTAGCTTCCCGGATATCCGCCTGAGGCAGCAACAACGCAAACCGCATATTTATCAAGCCAGATATCGTTGTAATCGGAAAGTCTGCCTTCTGCCGCATCACTCATTATCTTTGCCAGATCGCCCTTGAAAAGCGCCATTTGAGGTTGCGTTTCAGGATCGCCGAATCTGCAGTTGAACTCAAGAAGATAAGGATTACCATCCTCAATCATCAATCCCGCATAGAGAACTCCCTTGTAATCTATCCCTTCGCGAGCGAATCCGCTAATGGCTTTTTCAATAATTTCTTTTTGGATTCTTTTCTCCAGTTCTTTATCAACCAGCCCTGCAGGCGCATAGGCGCCCATTCCTCCGGTATTGGGTCCCTTGTCATTGTCATAGATTGGTTTGTGATCTTGAGAGGGAAGCATAGGAACAAAATTTTTACCATCTGTTATGACGATATAAGAAGCCTCCTGCCCGGTAAGTCTGCGCTCAATAACCACCTTGTTGCCGGAGTTGCCAAAGCGTTTCTCAATCATAACAGCATTAAGGGCGCCTATTGCATCCTCTTTTGATTCTGTCACAAAAACACCTTTACCCGCAGCAAGACCATCGGCTTTTACAACCCAACTGCCACTTGCTTCCTGCAAAAACTTTCTTGCCTCCTCATAATTGTCAAATGAGGCAAACTCTGCGGTAGGGATGCCGTTTCTTTGCATAAACCGTTTTGAGAACAGCTTACTTGACTCAATCTTTGCTCCGTCTGAATTTGGACCGAAAACAAGGCAACTGCCATCAAGATAATCTGTAATTCCTGCAGCAAGAGGCGCCTCAGGTCCAACCACGACAAGATCGATTCCGTAATTTTTAACCGACTCTTTAACTGCTCTAAAGTCAAGCGGGTCGATATCAATATTGGTTGCAATCCCAGCTGTTCCGGCATTGCCGGGAGCGCACCAAAGTTTATCCACCGATTTGGATTTTCCAAGTCGCCATGCTATTGCATGCTCTCTTCCTCCTGAGCCCAATACAAGAATATTCATTCTCTCTCCTTAATGCCTGAAATGTCTTATTCCGGTGAAAATCATCGGAATACCAAGTTCATCGGCTTTTTCAATAACGAGTTTGTCTCTTATGGAGCCTCCCGGGGTTATGATAGCTGCTATTTTGTGCTCTGACGCAATTTCGACCGAATCAGGAAACGGAAAAAAACCATCTGAAGCCATAACAGCGCCTGTAAGATCAAATCCATTTTGTTCGGCTTTTAGTGCAGCGATTTTAGCCGAATCGATTCGACTTACCTGCCCGGCTCCAACCCCGATTAAAGCTCTGTTTTTAACATAAACGATTGCGTTGGATTTTGTATATTTTGCCATCTTCCAGCTAAATTCAATATCAGCGGCAAGCGATTCAGCTGGTTTGATTTTCGTTACAACCCTAAAGTCTTCAAACCGCTCATCGCTCTGGTCAAAATCGCTTACCAGAAATCCTCCCCTGACTCGCTTATAATCGAGACTTTCAGTATGATTTACCGTCTTTGGAAATCGCACGATTCTCAGGTTCTTTTTGGTTCTAAGTATCGCAAGCGCTTCATCGGAGATATCAGGGGCGGCAATAACTTCAAAAAATCGCTCTGTTAGTTTGGATGCAAGCTCTTTTTCTATCGGTTTGCTGAATCCTACCAATCCTCCGAATGCCGATACCGGATCGGTTGAGAGCGCCTTATTATAGGCATCTGTCGCTGAGTCGCCGATTGCAGCTCCGCACGGATTGGCATGCTTTAATATTACGCAGAAATTTGTATCCTTATAATCTGATATCATTTGCCATAATGTATCAATTTCAACAACATTGTTATATGAGAGTTGTTTTCCGCCAAGAATCTCCAGATCGGCAACCCCTGCTCCCTGAAAATCCCTGTCTCTGTATAGGCACGCAGCCTGATGAGGATTTTCCCCGTATCTTAATCGGGCATCCTTTTCAAGCCGAAGCAACTTTTTAGCGGCAAACCGGTTTTTTCCTTCGAACCAGTTCAGTATAGCCGAATCATAGAATGCCGTAGTCGCAAATGCCGATTTTGCAAGCTGGCGCCTTTTTTCAAGTGAAATCTCACCATCATTGCTTTCAAGCTCAACAGCAAAATTATGATACTGATCAGGACTATTGAGCACCGCGACGCGCCTATAATTTTTTGCAGCAGCTCGCAGAAGGGCAACACCTCCGATATCAATATTCTCTATTGCAAGCGCTTCATCGCCGGTATCTATCTGCTCGAACGGATAAAGATTCACGACAACCAGATCAATCGGCTTAATATCATATTTTTGCATCTCAGAGGTATCTTTACTGCTTCCGGTTGCAAGAATTCCACCGAAAATTTTAGGATGAAGCGTTTTTACCCTTCCGCCCATAATCTCCTCGGAACCGGTATAATCGGCAACATTTGTTACCTTGTAACCAGCCTTCTCAATCTTTTTAGCCGTATTACCGGTGGAGATAATCTCAACGCCAAATCCGGCAAGCGCATCGACAAGTTCGTCTAATCCTGATTTATCAGAAACGCTTATAAGCGCCCTTCTAATTTTCATTGCCTTCTCCTAAAAGCGATTCATTCTGTTTCATAACCTCAAGCGCAAGGGAGAGAAATTCAGAGAGTTCAATGCCTGTTTTCTCTATCTCCCTGATAATATCCCGATTGACCTTTGCGGCAAAACTTTTCGATTTAAACTTCTTTTTAAGCGACTTATCTTTGATTGATGCAATCTTTTTATCAGGCATCATAAGCGCACTTGCGAAGATAAGCCCTGTGACTGTCTCAGATGCCGCAAGCGCATGCTCTATTGTTCTTTCTCTTGTTATACCGAGATTTTCACCGTTATGAGCCTTTATTGCCTTTATATAATCTTCCTCAAGTCCCTCTTCAGCAAGTATCTCTGATGCCTTTACACCGTGTTGCTTAGGGTCCTCGTTAACCAGTTCATAATCGATATCGTGCAAAATTCCTGTGATATACCATTGGTCACTGTTTTCTCCGAAACGTTTGGCGAGCCGCTCCATTATCAAACCGGATGCAAGACTATGTTTTCTGAGATAGTCACCCTTGACATATTTTTTTAATAACCCTGTTGCATAATCCCTTGAAATATTCATTTGTCCCCCGAAAATTTAAAATGTAATATTTTGCGTTTGCAGCAAATCTTCCGTATAATCGATTCAATAATAGCATAGATTTTTTCGTTTTGTATATAAATTGTAAATTTGCTATGAGCAAGCAGAATTATTCAAATTTACAGCCATCTGATACTTTCTAAGTCTGGTCGATAGAAAGTAAAGACGAGAAATGTTGCTCCATCCGTGCTTTCGGTTGAAAAATATGAATAAATGGCATAACATAATGCGATGTATCTTAATCATGTGAAAAAAAAGGTCATAATTGTATCAAATCGCCTGCCGGTGAGTGTAGCCAAAATCAAGGAGAGTATAAAAATAAGACAAAGCGCCGGTGGATTGACCACCGGGGTCGGTGCACTGTTTAAGTCTATGGAAAACAGTGTTTGGATAGGTTGGCCTGGAATTTCTTCTGAAAAAGCCGGTTCGTCAAAAGCCGAGATTGTAGCAGAGCTTGCAAAATTACGATACAGACCGGTTTTTCTCAAAAAGAACGCCGTTGAGAATTTTTATTATGGATTTTGCAATAGAACAATCTGGCCGCTTTTTCACTATTTTACCAGATACACCGAATATAACCGTAAGCAATATGAGAGTTTTTGCAAAGTCAACGAGCTGTTTGCCGAGACCGTTTTTGAAATTGCCGATAAAGATGATATTATATGGGTTCATGATTATCATCTTATGCTTCTTCCAGCTCTTATAAAAAAAAGATGGGCTAATGCGACTGTTGGATTTTTTCTGCATATTCCTTTTCCCGCTTATGAAATTTTTAGGCTTTTACCTCAACGCAGAGAAATTCTGGAAGGAATATTGGGTGCCGATTTAATCGGATTTCATACCTATGATTATGCCAACTATTTTTTGGATGCAGTAAGGAGGATAACAGGTCTGGAAAATCGTCTCGGACAGTTGCTTGTTAAAAACAGGGTGGCGAAGGTTGATTCATATCCGATGGGTATTGATTATGAGCTTTTTAATGGCACCGCTAAAAAATCTGCAATAAAAAATGAGATTGAGAAAATCAGAAAAAGAACGGAAGGGCTCAAGATTATTCTTTCTATTGACAGGCTTGATTATACAAAAGGGATACCTGAAAGATTGCAGTGCTATGAACTTTTTTTGGAAAAATATCCCGAATTCAGAGAAAAGGTTGTTTTGATTATGATTGTTGTTCCCTCGAGGGTGCAGCTTAAATATTATCAACTGATGAAAAATGACATAGAAAAATATGTAGGAAGGATCAATGGGAAATATGGCACTTTGAGATGGAATCCAATCCATTATCTTTACAGGTCGATACCGTTTAATCTGCTTGTTGCGCTATATAACATAGCCGATGTGGCTCTTGTAACACCGCTTCGGGACGGTATGAACCTGGTTGCAAAAGAGTATATTGCATCCAAGACAAACAACACCGGGGTTTTAATCTGCAGCGAAACTGCCGGAGCATCCAAGGAGACAGGTGAATCGCTGATTGTTAACCCGAACAACATAAATGAAGTTGCCGATGCCATTAAAAAAGCGCTTATTTTGGATGAGGAAGACAAAAAGGAACCGATTGGGATTATAAAAAAACGTTTAAAGAGATTCAATATATACAGATGGGGAGATGAGTTTCTGAATGATCTCAACGAGGTAAAAAGATATCAGAGCTATATGAGAGCAAAACGAATAACCGATATTGCCAAGGCAAAACTTATAAAAGAATACAGTTTGTCTGAAAAGGCGCTTCTGTTGCTTGATTATGACGGAACGTTGGTACAGCTTAAGGAGAAACCGTATCTTGCAACTCCTGATAAAGAACTGATAATACTTTTGAAGAGCCTTACCAATCAAGAAGATAACACCGTTGTGATTGTGAGTGGAAGAGACAAAAATACTCTTGAGAATTGGTTTGGCAAACTTAATGTATGTTTGATAGCCGAACATGGTGCATTTGTAAAAGAAAAAGGTGAGTGGGAAAAGGATCCCCGGATCGATGATTCATGGAAGCAGGAGGTGCTGCCGGTACTTGAGCGTTATGCTGACAGAACCGCAGGTTCGTTTATTGAGGAAAAAGAGTTTTCGCTTGCCTGGCATTATAGGTTGTCTGATTCCAAACTTGGGAGCCTAAGGGCAAGAGAACTAAAAAGCGCTTTGTATAGCCTTGTCGGAAATCTCGGATTATCAACAATATCGGGCAATAAGGTTGTTGAGATAAAATATAGCTTTGTTAACAAAGGCAGTGCGGCGCTTAGATTTATCGAAAACAAAAACTGGGATTTTATTCTGGCTGTCGGAGATGATGCAACTGACGAGGATCTGTTTGACGCACTTCCGGAACAAGCATATTCTATAAAAATAGGATATGATGCTACAAAGGCAGTTTATAGCCTTGAATCCTATAGAGAATTTAGGCAACTTTTGGAGGAGCTTTCAAAAGCGAAGCCGCATAAAATCGGTGCATAGACCGGAGATGACATTTAAGGGCTAATAGGCGAATAGGTTTTTTTGAATATGAAAATTTGTTTCGGAGGTTTGTATGAGAAAACAGCTCAAAGATTATCGCAAAATTGTGGGTGACGAGCAGGTTGCAGCTATCTATAAAAAAGCCGGGAGACTTTACGGAAAAGAGATAATCAATATCAATTCCACATATCAGGGTGGCGGAGTGGCTGAGCTCCTGGGAGGATTGATGCCGCTATTAAACGACGCAGGAGCAGATATGGAATGGGCGATTTTACATGGAAACCCCGATTTTTTTCAGATTACAAAAAAGTTTCACAACGCGCTTCAGGGGGCGTCAATTGAACTTAGCAATATAAAAAAGCAGAACTATATAGAAGCTGCTCAGAACTTTTTTTCCTATCATAAAATTCATCATGATCTTGTTATGGTGCACGACCCTCAACCGCTTCCGATTATCAGCTTCTATAAAAAACGGCAACCGTGGATATGGCGCTGTCATGTGGATTTGTCAAATCCGTACCCGCCGCTTTTTGAATTTCTGAAGGAGTTTATTCTCAGGTATAATCTTGTGATAGTCTCAAGTGAAAAATACAAACGGGCTGATCTTCCGGTCAGACAAAAGGTCGTTCATCCTGCAATCGACCCGCTTTCGCTTAAAAATATGGAGCTTACATGCGAATGTAAAACAAAATATCTGCAAAAGTTCGGTATATTAACCGATAAGCCGATTATCGCACAGATTTCAAGATTTGATAAATGGAAAGATCCGCTGGGAGTGATTGAGGTTTTTAAGCGCGTCAAAGAAAAGACGGATTGCAGACTGATTCTATGCGGCAATATGGCAAGCGATGACCCTGAAGGCTGGAAGATATATGAGCAGGTAAAACAAAAAGCAAATCGTATGATTGATA
>JALWSW010000108.1 GCA_027080125.1 Campylobacterales bacterium
ATGGCAAACTTGGGAAGAATAAACAGGCCTGAGGTGTCAAGTTTTAAAGCGGGCAGACGTTTGCTGGTTGTAAATATTATCGGTAATCTATCTGTAACAGATAAAGAGAAAAAGACAAAATTCGAAGAAAAACTTGCTCAATACTGGAACCAGATCAAATCTCAGATCTCGGGACTTTCAAAAAAACTTGGGAAAGTAGGCAAGATATTTCACGAATATGTAAGTAAGGATAAGCAAGAAGGTTTGAACCAGCTTGAAAAATTGGACAAAAATACGCATAACATAGTAAAGGAACTCGTTGATGAGGGAGCTGCTTTTTACGGTATCGAGGATGAGAATCTTTTGAATGAACTGCGCGACTGGCAAAGATGTATGATGAGCGGACTTTCGAGCTTTTCGGTTCAGGAGAAGGTGCTAAGCGAGCTCAGGGATGTTGCTCAAAAGCGTGACGAGTTTATGAAAAAACGATTGGGCGAGTTGATAGAGGAGGACGGAACCAGCCTTATCTTTGTAACAAACAGCAAGCAGTTTAAATTTCCCGAAACAGTGGAAACGTTTTTTATCGAGCCTCCCGCTCTGGATGATATATCGGTAATGATTAAAGAGTTTTACGCCGATTACGATAAAAAAGAGTGACAAATAATTTTCAAGCCGGCATACAGACAAAATTTTGTCTTGGCGGCTTTGATTTAGGCGTATCTGTTTGGTAAATCGCTTGTTTGCCAAAGATTTGACAGATTAAAGTCTATTGTATAGAAAATTTCAGGAGCCCGGTAGTGACAGATTTTGATTTGGTTTTAGATAGGAGCGAAACACCGACGGAAAAATGGAACAAACCCGCTTTATTAAAGCATTTCGGGCGCGATGATATTCTACCTTTTTGGGTGGCGGATATGGAATTCAAGGCGCCGCCTGCTGTTTGCCAAAGCCTTATGAAGCGAGTGGAAAACGGAATTTTTGGGTATGAGTATAAGCCTGATAGTTTGTATGAGGCAATCATTCGATGGTACTCTACACGTCATAACTGGAATATAGAAAGAGAAACGCTGCGCTTCAGCCGCGGCATATTGAACGCGATTTCCATGTTAATCAATCTTTTTACAGAAGAGGGCGATGGCATTATCATTCAGCCGCCAGTGTTTTTCGAGTTCAAACTGGCAATAAGAGACAACAAAAGAGAGGTCATTCGCAATCCTTTAAAGCAGATAAACGGGGCTTATCGGATCGATTTTGATGATCTGGAGGAAAAGACCGCAGATCCTAAAACGAAGATGTTGATACTATGCAATCCGCATAATCCGGTGGGCAGGGTCTGGAAAAAGGAGGAGTTGCAGAAAGTAGGAGAGATCTGTCTGAAGAATAACGTTCTTGTTGTCTCAGATGAAATTCACGGTGATTTTGTTTTCAACCGAAATCGATATACCCCTTTTGCATCATTGGAAGATGAGATTGTGCAAAATTCTTTTGTCTGTTTTTCACCTGCCAAAACGTTTAATATTGC
>JALWSW010000109.1 GCA_027080125.1 Campylobacterales bacterium
ATAATGACTGAAAGCATCGAGAGTGTCTTGTATAAGCCACTTTCCAAACTTATCAAAACATTTTTGCCCGGCATAAACCTCATACCACGCAATCTCACGCTTAGATTTGTATGCCTTTTTTACGGCCTCATCGATAACCGGCTTGGTGGCTTTCCAGATATCTGACCCTACTCCGTCCCCTTCAATAAAAGGGATAACCGGATTATCCGGGACTTCTATCTTTCTGGGACCTTTTACAATAATCCTTTCGCCGCCTTCCGGAAGCGGTAACCTTTTTGGATTGTAATTGTCCAACACTCCGTATGCCATCTTCTTCCTCCAATAAAAATTTATATATTATTAACTCTTACAAAGGTTTCTGTTTATGTCACCATTAAGTAAGTTATATAGCCTCATTGTAGTCTTCTTGCTTTTTCTGTCAAGAAAAACTTTTGGTATAAATAACATAGGCTGAGAACCTAATACTTTATCAGCGTTTCCAGAATATTGATAAGAATAATACTATCATAGTATAGAATTCAAGCCTTCCTATTATCATATCAAAAGTCAATATAATCTTCGGAATCGCAGAGAAAAAACCAAATGTATTCGGCGGCGCTACCAATCCCAAACCTGGACCGGTATTTGACAGACATGCAATTGATGCACTTATAGCTGTTATAATATCTATATTGAAAAATGCCAATAACAAAGAGCTTATAGCAGCGGCAAAAATATAGATGCAGAAAAAAATCAGTGTGTTTCTGACAATAGCTCTGGTTATCTCATATCCGGGCACCTCAACCTCTTTTACCAGATTAGGGTGTATCATCTTATAAAGCTCAACTTTTATTGCCTTGTATATAACTATAAATCTTATAACCTTTATACCTCCGCCGGTTGAGCCTGCCATACCGCCTATTACCATCGCCGATAAGATAAGAAGTTGAGAAAATATTGTCCAGTTGCCGAAATTGTAAGCGGTAAAACCGGTAGATGTTATCTGAGATACGGTTACAAACAGACTGGCAAGATATGACTGAAAGATCGAGCCACCAGATACAAAATTTATTCTATTTGATATAAATACCAACAGGCTCACAAAAAGTAGTATAAAAAGATATGTATTTGCTTCGCCTTTCAGATAATTTTTCTTTATGGCATCTTTAGGATTTTTAAAAATATTGTAAAGAAGTGTAAACTGCATTCCTCCCAGAATCATAAAAATAATTATCACGATTCGAATATAAGAGGAGTTAAAATGAGCAATATTATCATTATAGCTTGAAAATCCTCCCGTAGAAAGTGTGGAAAATGAATGTATAACCGCATCAAAAGGACTCATTCCTCCGAATATAAGCAGTGTCACCTCGGCTAAGGTAAGCACAAAATATACTATCCACAGGCTTAGAGCAGTTTCTTTTATGCGAGGTTTGATCTTTGTCAATGTTATACCGCTTGATTCGGCAGAGAAAAGCTGGACGCCTGAGGCGCCTAAAAACGGAAATACCGCTACTGTTAAAACTATAATACCCATGCCACCTAACCATTGCGTGTAGCTTCGTAAGAAGATTAAGCCGTGGGACAGATTCGACAGGTTATCGATAACTGTTGCACCGGTAGTAGTAAAACCGCTCATAGCCTCAAAATATGAATCTACTATGTTTGGAAGTACTCCTGAGATTGTAAACGGCAGCCCATAGAAAAATGCTGATATAAGCCATATAAGAGTAACAACAAGAAATCCTTCGCGGTATCTGAGCTCTGCCTGTTTACTTTTGAAAATCTTTGATATCAAATAAAGTAGCGCACCTGAGATTGTTGTAATAGCTATCGATTCGGCAAGCGGAATAATCGATTCATGATAGAGAAGTGATACAAAAAGAGGAACAGTCTCCAGTACCCCCAGAAACATCAGGTAAACTGATATTATGGATAAGATAAGTCCGAGATTCAAAAACATCAGAACAGTTTGGATATCTTTTTCAGATCACCGAATCGGGCAAAGATTACCAGTCTGTCGCCCTCGATAAGTATCTCTTTATCCTTGGGTATTAAAATCTTATCTCTACGCAAAAGCAAGGCGATCCTGCATAAAGATGGAAATTTTATATCTTCTATAAGTTGATTAATGACAGGAGAACTGCTTTTTACCGGTTCTTCGATTATCCCTATCTTGCTGCCTTTGAGCACAGATATGGATGTGGCTTTTCTGTCTATTATCAAATCAAGTATAGCAGCAGATGAGGAGAGTTTAGGATCCACAATCGAGCCCAAACCCAACTGTTCTGCAATATATGAATATTCCTCAGTTGCTGTCACCGTTATGCATTTTCTTACACCCATTCTTTTGGCAAGCACAGATAGCAATATATTCATTTCATCATCTTTTGTTGTTGTTATTAGTAGATCAGAAGAAAAAATGTCTTCGGTTTTTAGCAGTTGCATATCAGATCCGCTGCCAAACATAACAACAGCAGATGGAAATTCCAAGGAAAGCTCGTTGCATATATCATGATTATTGTCAATGATTTTAACATCGATTCCGTTATCGATGCAATATCTGGCAATATATCTGCCTTTTCTTCCGCCACCGATAATAGATACCACACCTATCTGTTTTATATCTTCAGCCATATCCCGAAGAATCTTGTCTATCTTCTCAACTGATGCGGCAATAAAAGCGATATCCCCGGGAACAATCTTGCTTTTTGGTGTGGTTATTTCATAATTACCCAGATGATAGAGCAGCGGAACGGAAAAGTCTTCATTATCAATTTCTTCGACGGTTTTCATGGCATAAGGATTGTTGTTTTTCACCCTGATTCCCACAACAACCGCTTTCTCATCAAAAAACTCCAGCACATTGGTTGCAGGAGCAATTTTCATCAAATCTATAATTCTATTGGCTACGGCTTTATCAATATCGATTACTCTGTCGATATGAAGCAGTTTCACTAAAGCTTCGTTTTTATAAAATTCTCTGTTTTTCAGACGTATCAGCCTTTTTTTTATATCAAGTGTGGTATTTGCTACTGCCGTTGCTGCAATATTTGTTATATCATCGCGTGTTGTTACCACTAAAATGTCAACGGTTTTCGGATTTATTTTGGAAATAAGCTCAGATGATGTTCCATCACCTATAATTCCGTTTATATCCAAAACATTACTTAATCTTTTTATTTTTTCTTCACTTGTATCAACAACGGTAACATCACAATCGGATTTTATAGCCAGATCGGCAGTAGCCGACCCAACTCTGCCGGCTCCAATAATCAAAACATGCATGTTTAACCTCTCAAACTTTTAACAGCCTTTTGGTAATCGTTTTCGGAAAATATGAAGCTTCCTGCAACCAAAATATCAACTCCGGCGGTAATCAGCTTTTTGGCATTAATATCGTTTATTCCCCCATCCACCTCTATTTTATACGCAAACCTATTTTCTTTTCTGATTTTTTCCAACGCTTCAACCTTTTTTATCTGTTCGGGAATAAATTTTTGTCCCCCGAATCCCGGATTAACACTCATAACAAGAACAAGATCAACCTTGCCAAGC
Organism: Campylobacterales bacterium; assembly: GCA_027080125.1. GTDB lineage: Bacteria > Campylobacterota_A > Desulfurellia > JAADFJ01 > JAADFJ01 > JAADFJ01. The sequence goes on from JALWSW010000109.1 coordinate 3,538, forward strand.
AGATATTCCAGATTTGATTCCGGAGTAGCCGGACAGATGGAGATTCCGGATTTTATACCCAGTTCGTTAATCTTGTCAATAACCCTATCGCTATGAGGAGTTGCTTCCTGATGTATCGTTATATATGTTGCTCCGGCTTCATAAAACGGCTGTATCCAGTTTTCAGGATTGCTTACCATAAGATGCAGATCAAGTGGCAAAGAGGTAACCTTTTTAACAGCTTTTACAAAATCAGGTCCTACTGTAAGATTCGGAACAAAATGCCCATCCATAATATCTATATGCAAAAGATCAGCGCCGGCAGCTTCAATTTTTGCGATTTCGGTTTTTATATCTGAAAAATCCGCTGCCAAAAGTGACGGAGCAACAAGCATCTTAGCTTCCAAAATGGGTAAAACCCGGACTATTTATCGTGATAGGCGTTTGCCCTGATAAAACGGTGAGTCCGTCTCCTTTTGTAACTTTTCCTATAAGACGAATGTTTGGATTAATCTTTTTAAGCTCTGCATACATCTTTTCCTCGTTCTCCTTTGAGGTAAAAAGCAATCTGTAATCTTCTCCTCCCGTAAGCGCATAGGTTATAATTTTATCATCAGATACGATTCCTGCAAGCGGATGATCTTTTAAGATGTTTTCCGCTTGTAGTGTTATTTTGTAGCCCGAACTTTTTGCAAGTCTCAGACAGTCCTGATAAATTCCGTCGGATAAATCAATCATTGCGGTTGCAAGACCAAGCTCCTGTAATTTGAGCGCAAGATTAACCTCCGGCTCAGGGATAAGCTGAAATTTTGCAAACTCACTGCTTCTGCCTGATTGCAGCATCTCTAATCCGTATGAAGCAAGACCGGTAAAACCTGAAATATACACCGAATCGCCAATATCAGCTCCGCTCCTGAGAATCGCCTTTTTGTGCGGAACTTTGCCTATTGCCGTGATTGCAACTGTTGTTACTTCCGATTTTGTTGTATCTCCTCCACATAACTTTAAATTGAATTTGGAGCATATATCAAAAAACCCTGATAGAAATAGGTTAATCCAATGTTCATCCAGTCGCCTCAGTGCAAGATCCAGAAATAAGAACAACGGTTTCCCTCCCATTGCCGCAATATCGCTTATGTTGACCGCTGCAATTTTCCAACCCAGGGAATAAGGATCCATCCAACTGCCGAAATGAACCGATTCAGTCATCAGGTCGCTTGTTACGAGATAATCGTAATCATCTTGCTCAATTATAAAACAATCATCACCGATTGAGTTGTTGAATCTCGTTTTCAGAAGAGCTATGAGCTGGTCCTCATTCATTTTTTGAGCTCTTTGAGAAATCGCTTTATCCTTGCCTCGTACCCTTGATCTGTTGCTTCATAAAAATTTATATCAAACGGTGCGTATCTGTATTTTACATAATGATTTGGATAATTGTGGGGATAAAGATAACTTTTGGCACCCTTAGGTGGATTTTGACGCAGATCGTCGGGAACCGGAATCGAGCCTTTTGAGTTTACAAACGATTTTGCCTTGCCAAGAGCCAAATACGAACTGTTTGATTTAGGAGATGTTGCGAGAAACACGGTTGCATAGGCAAGAGCAATTTCAGCTTCAGGCATTCCTACTGCTGTAACTATATCATAACAGGATGCTGCAACCGGAGCTGCCAATGCGTTTGCCATAGCTATATCCTCAACAGCCAGAATCATCAATCTCCTGGCTATATAGAGCGGATCTTCACCGCCTTTAAGCATCTTTGCAAGCCATAAAAGCGCACTATCAGGATCGGTTCCTCTGATGCTTTTTATAAAGGCGCTTATACTGTCGTAATGTTCATCGTTTTTGTCATAGCCATCAGTCTCTTCCTCAACTATATCATTGATAGTTATCTTTGAAGGACAGATTAAGGATGCTGCTTCAATTCGGTTAATCAGTCTTCTTGCATCACCATCGGCAATTTCGATAAATCGTTTTTTAGCATCCGGCATAATGGGTATATTTAAAAACTGTTCCGCCTTTTCGCAAAGTTTGAGCATAACAGACTTATTTAATTTTCGAAATTTTATCAGCATACTTCTTGAACGAAATGCAGGAGCAAGGGAATAAAACGGATTTTCCGTAGATGCGGCTATCACTATAAGATGTCTATCCATGTCCTCAAGGAAAAGTTCTAATTTGGGACGAGTGGCTCTGTGAATCTCATCTATAAATATGATTGAGCGCTTACCCGATTCGGCATAAATCTTTCTGGCATCAAGAAGTGTCTTTTTAATTTTTTCGGTTCTGAACTCTCCGGCGGCATTCATCATAATGACCGGAAAACCGAATTTCTCGGCAATAATATTTACAAAACTTGTTTTTCCGGTTCCAGAAGGTCCTGATATGACCAAAGAGGGTATATTACCCGATTCAATCATACGTCTGAAAGGTAATCCGGAGGCAAGAATATGCTCTTGTCCGAGAAGCTCGTCAAGCTGTTTGGGTCTGAGCGAGAATATAAGCTGTTTAGCCATCCAACGTATAAATTTTGAGTGAAGGAAACTCCTTTTTTAACGATTCTATATATTCGTCTATGCTGCTGCCTATAAGGAATTTTTCAATAGGTCCTCTTTTTAGCTTGGGTATTACGAGAATCGAATTCTTGTTACGTTTTATCATTTTGCTTAGCTCATCAAGAAGATTGCCTTCAACTATCTTCGAAGAAACTTTTATTCCAGCCTCTTGGGCTTCATCTTTGTATCGATTTATAAG
>JALWSW010000110.1 GCA_027080125.1 Campylobacterales bacterium
TCTAGTAAGTTAGATGCAGAGATAGCAGTATTAGCCGAACAAAAAAAAGGTTTCTTGAAAGATATGTTTTATAAGACGCTTAAATTAAACTCTGAAAATTCAGCCATGCTCGCGCAAGCAGGTATAGCGACTCCTGGATGGATGACAACCGCGATGAAAACAGCAATATCGAAGATGACGGATGGGCAGATAATCCCCTAGTTATGAGACTAAAACAGTATGATTTTAATTTTGGGGCGTATGAGAATATAAAGTCTCAAGTCGTTGCAGATAGGCTCGCAAAAAACCGTTGGGGGTTGAAGTTTAAAGAGCTTTATATGCGGCATATGGAAACTACTGGAAATGGAACGATAGGCAATTATAATTTTACTAGAGGTATGCGTGCATCGGTAACAACGATTACGCAGAGTCAAACAGATTTAGCCGCTACAACCAATCTAAAAAATAAATTACTTAATGGTATTCAAGTAGATGTTGGCAGTGGTTTTAGCATAAATGGGGCACTTCAAAATAGTTACGCTTCTGTGCTTATAGAGGCAGTCCAAAATCCATTCAATGTATCTACTCTTCCTCACCAAAAAATAATCGGGATTCATTTTTCGCTGAGTCTTGCTGACGGTACTTCTTGGTTTTACTCTAGTGGCACAAACGACAGTACGCCATGTGTTGATTACGAAAGTGGAACAAACACAGGAGAAAATCATAATACTATTTTAAACAGTCGTGGGGTAGAAGATAGAACCAACGCTTCTTTTAAACCAAACCAAGATGCTCTGTTTGCATCAATGTGGACGGAGATGAGTGATTTTCTAGGACTGATGGTTGATGATTTTGTACCTGCTGTCATAGGGAATCGTGAGGCAGTGGTGGTACCATTGTCTAGTCTTTTGTATTTCTTGGATAGTCGTGTAACTGTTTTGATTCAAACAATCGATCAGTTAACCAATGGTGTTGGCAGAATAGAAGAGGATTTGGAGTTAATTAATTATCTTGGTATCGCTGATACCTTGTATCAACAAATTGACAATCCAAGTAAGATAGGCGATATCTGGTTTATGTTTGAGCGAGACATTACTCCCCAAATGATAGATAATGGAATTGGTATCTTAATCCCAGACCCAAATTATGAATGGTGGAAAGAGCAGCAGTTCCAGACACGCGTAGAAAATGGTGTAAAGATACCTGGCATAGCAGACAAGGTGAAGAACTTTCAAAATTACTGTGTTATGGAAGGCTCTAAAGTGTATGTAAAGCTTGAATTATTAGACACTGTGGGCTATGACATTTATTGGTTTGTGAACACTTTTTTAGGGATAGATGCATCTGCCAAAAAAACATCTTTATTAGCGCGAATATTTAATTTTGTTTTGCTTATTGTTTCCATTTCCCTTACTGCTATCTCTGCCAACCCTGTATGGTTGAAAATAGCACTTATAGGTACTTCTGTAATGAGCTATTCTGGGGTTCTGTCCCCTGAGCTTTCTCTGTTTGTAGCCGCCCTCTCTTTTGGGTATGGATTGTCTCAGGTGGATTTTTCTGCAATGAACAGTGTGCAGATATTTTCATGGACGATTAACAATATAGAGATGGTTGGGAAGATGTTAAATCTTTATAAAAATATAGGCATACAAAAAAATGTCCATGATAAAGCAAAAGAAAAGAATAAAAATAAAAATCTTGCACAGCTTCAAGATGGATCAATGCAGTTTATATATAGTCGTGCGTATAGTCAGTATGACGATTTGTATAATATGCTATATGATTTTAGTCCACAATACAAGACTTAACCCACACACCCCCCCTTTTTTAAATAGGGTATGTTCTCTTATAATGATGTAAAATGAGAAGAGGAAAGGTACTATGGATGGATATGAATTACCTTCACCATTGTTTAGTTTTGACGGTGTGAATAATAATAATTTATCGAATGTAGGGCTAATGCCTAAAATAGATATTCCTGTCACTAAGGTTAAAAATGATTTATCTTTAGATGGGTTGGGTATAGACATTAAGGGGTTTGGGACACTTGCTTCTTTAGTGGGTGGTTTTATGGCTCAACGCGATAGGAATCAGTACAGAAAAGATTTACTAAAGCGTGAAGATGCACGCATCGCTAGAGCTAGGAAACGACAAGATGCGTTTGAAGCGGACATGAAAAAGGCGTGGGAATAAGATGACACGGTCTGTACAGTTCTCTCTTTTTCTTCCAGCAGGTAATACTTTTATCATAGAGATGTGTGATAAATATCTCTATCCTTTAGGTGAAAAATCCGTCGTTGCTTCGGTAGGTGTCCCTGTAGCACTTGAAATCAATGAGGGGGAGACTTGTTGGGTGGCCACACTCCCAACAAAACAGAAAAAAGCCTTTTGGGTGTATGAGAATAATGGTGCATCTGAAGCGGTACAGAATATAGACTTAGACAAGCCTGTGTATCGTAGAAGTATTTTACCAAGTCTAGAACATACGTCTATTGAGGTGGCTAGTGTGAATGTTGCTGATATTATAGATAATCTTACTTGTGGTTTCCCATTGATTAGTAAAGAGGAGCAAAGGCTTATATGTAGATATGGAGACTTTGCATCGGGTAATGACGATTCATTTTTGTGTAACATTGACAACAGTATAGGAGGTGTATAAATGACTAAGTGTAGTGCTGGTAATGGTTTTGTTAAAGAGATGAAAGAAGCTAAAACTGTAGTTCTCCCAGAAGTAAGAGCGATAAAAGGAGATGTCGAAAAACTGAAAGCAGAAACACAAGGGCTAAAAAGTGCTACTTCGTTTCTTTCTGATAATGCAAAGTTAAGCAGATGGGAGGCAGAGGCGGCAAAGAAAACCGCTGATTCTTATGCGAATGAGCCAGAGGGTATTTTGGTCAAGAGATATACATCAAACGGAGATGGTACGTTTTCTGCCACCGTCGAAGACAGATATTCTGCATTCCATTATAGGAATACAACTAAATTTGTAGGGCAGCAAGAGACTTGGCAAGCCGAAGCTGAGAAGATGACAGCTGATTCTTATGCGAATGAGCCTCACGGTGTTTCTGTAAAAAAATATACATCAAATGGAGATGGTACTTTTTCTTATGCTCCTACTAACACTTTTTCTGCACGTCATTATGCTGATGAAGCTCTGGCTACTTCCGGTGCTGTATCTTGGAGACAAAGCAAAACTTTGGTGGCAGGGCAAGCAGTTGTTGGGTTTGATAAAAATATTAACAACGCCTCTGTATATAAAAATGGAAAGCTTCTTGAGTATGGTACTGACTATACAACAATCCTAAAGGATATAACAATAACCCCCGCTGGTGTAGCTGGAGATGTCATTACTGTTGTGGGGCAGGATGCAGCTACTGGCAATGAGTTTCAAACTCTCCTAAATGAGACGAAAGCAGTATATAGTTCTACACAACTTCGCAGGTGGGAAGCCGAAGCTGAGAAGATGACAGCTGATTCTTATGCGAATGAAGCGGTAGATACTTTTGTCAAAAAATATACATCAAATGGAGATGGCACATTTTCTGTTACGAATACATCAGACAGAAGTGCTTACCATTGGTCCACCAAAATGAATTTGGCGCTATCGAATGTGACTGTTGTTGATTTGGTGGGGGACCTCGCTGTAATAAATGTTAATGATGCTACTGTTGTGTACGTTCGAGGATTTAATGCTGTTGGAGATGGCGGTGCTGGATTATTTATTTTTGATGCAAAACAATCTTCTGTGAATAATGGTGGAACTATTATTGATGGCTGGGTAAGGCAGTACGAAGGAGCAGTAAATGTTTTATGGTTTGGCGCAGAAAACAAAGGTATTGCCGTAGATAATTCGGTAGCAATAAATAAAGCAATTGCAAGTATGAATAACAATGGTGTTTTATTTTTCCCAGAAGGCACTTACAATTTAACACAGTCTATTATTCTACCGTTGACAAAAACACAATCAACCTTATCTTTGTCTGGGTATGGTGCAACCTTAAAATTAACAGGTGCAATAGTTGGTATTGACCGTGAGAAACCCACAAACTCTAGTTCTGTATATACAACACAAATGATAAAAATTGAAGGTTTTAATATAGTCGGAGACTCGACTCCATGGCAATATGGGGTACGTATGTTCACGACATATAGTTTGCAAATAAATCAAGTAAAAGTAACACAGTGTTATATTGGAATTGGTTTATATTTTTGTATGAACGCAGTGATTTCTGGCTCTATGACGGCAAACAATTCATATATAGGTTTTGCTGTCTTGTCTGGTGCCTCTTTAATAAATGGTGCGAAAGCATTGCCTGGGTCAAATTTTAACAATACTAATTCAAACGGAACAACATTAACAAACTGTAGAGATTTTGCCCTTACCGGTGCAAGGGCAAGTTTTTTGTCTGAAGCGTGCGATACGCTTCTCTTTCAGTCTTGCATCTCAGAAGGTGGTTCTCCAGTAAGTAACTTTGAACATTCCAACCAGGGAAGTACTGTATCTATAGGGAATAGATATGTTGACACTCACATAGAAAATCATGCGACAGGTCAGTGTTGGCTCATGGGGGGTACACTCTCTGGACATTATATTTTAGACGGCATGGATAATATAAGTGCTGCCCCTCTTCTTAACGTCGGTGATATGGCTAGTACTGCGATATATAGTATTATTAATCCAAGATGGATTGGTAATTTTAGGATATTAGGCTCAAAAATTACCGCAAATAGTCCAACCTTCAATATAGACTCGGGCTTAAATCTTGCTTATGATCAAATTTTTAATGTTGCAAATTGGGCTGGAGGGGTTATAGGAAGGGTTATATATAGTGGCTTTGATAATCTGAATAAATATCATAATAGACTCCCTTCTGCATTTCTAAACTCTGTGGAATCTGAAGGAGAGATTAATATAAATTCGGGGATAAATGGTTCACTTCGTAAGATAAAAATTAATTCTTCCTGGGATATTGAACTCAACCCTAAAACAACTGGACATAATATATTTATTAATGGGAGACTTAAGGTTTTTGGTGCGACTAAAAACCTAACCACGCTAGGCAGTGTTGTTGGAAAATATCCAATATATGATATTAATGGTGTATTATTGGGGTATCTTCCAATCTACAATAATATAACTTAATGCTCTTGCGCATAAAATTTAGAGGTGTTTCGTGGAAGCGATAGAGACAAAATAATCATATGGTTTTTAGCTTATGTGATTGTATTAAGTATAAAAGGAAAAGACAATGAAGAATGAAACCATATCACAGATAGGTGCTATATCTGCATACACAAAGTTTGTATTCACGTCTATAGTAGCTATATTCGCGTCTATCACAGCGTATCTAAATATCAATGCCGAAGCATTAGCTATTTACTTCCTGCTCCTAGCCATAGATTTGTTTACGGGTATTATGGCTTCATTTATTATCAGAGAGAAGATTACTTCGGCTAGATTTTTAGCAGGTATTTTCTCGAAGTCTTTAATGTTCATCGTGCCTATTGTAGTTGCGTTGGTAGTCAAGATACAAGGCTCAGATTTGATGTGGTTCATCAAGTGGACGGTTATCGTATTGGCAGTCTCAGAAGCGATAAGCATATTTAACAACATACTCAAAGCAAAAGGGAAAGAGCCATTGCCAGAGTTAGACGCTATCACTATCATATCTGGGAAGCTTAGGGATATTTTAGAGAGACTTTTTAAAACGGCTAATGGGGATAAGTGATGTTTAGTCTTTTAACAAATTTCACCCCCTTAAAATGGTTAAAGGTCGGACTCTTTGTCGCTACGCTCATAGCGGTTTGGTATGGCGTGGACTCATTCGCGTTTAAGCCTTTAAGAGAATGCAAGGCAAATACAAAAGAGCAGTTAAGCGTAAGAGATGTGGCACTCAATGAAGCAGGAGAGACTATATCGGGACTTGTAAGCGAACTACAAAGCTACAGAGCAGATGCCAAAGCCAAACGATTAGAGGGCGTGTATAGTGAGATTAGCAAGAAAGAAGGAGATGATTATGAAGAGTTTAACGTTAGTAGCTTTGATTTATACAACTACTCTTTTTAGTGGTTGTAGCGAGGTAGGATTAGACACTCAAACCAAAAAAGACATCGCAGAACTACTTGACATCAAAGTCAAACCATGCGAATGCAAGTATCCAAAACTACCTATCTTTAAAGTACCGGCTAAACAAAAAGTACCAAAAGGCATGAGCATAGAGGAAGCGTTTTATAGACAGAATGCAGTCAATGAACAGTTGCGCGGTGTGTGTGCGAAGT
>JALWSW010000111.1 GCA_027080125.1 Campylobacterales bacterium
TCTGATGTATCCTGACTATTTGTGAAGCAAGATCTGACAAAACAGCCGGATCGATACCGTATTCGGAATCGCCCTTGAGAGCCTCTCCGCTTAATTTGAGCAGTATGCGTTTATACTGAACAGCCTGCGGCATTTATTTCAAATCGTGCAAATCTGACTACCTTGATATTCTCACCGAGTTTTCCGATAGTGCGCTTGATAAGATCCCCGACACTCTCTTTATCGTTTTTTATAAACGGTTGTTCGACAAGGCAGTTTTTCTCATAAAATTTTTCCAGTTTGCCTTCTACAATCTTATCGATAATAGCAGCAGGTTTTCCCTGCTCAAGCAATGTTTCTCTCTCTATTTTCATTTCTTTTTCAAGTGTTTCTTTGGGAACCGAATCTCTGTCAAGGTATGCCGGATTCGCTGCTGCTATATGCATAGCTATATCTTTGAGAAGCTGAGCAAAATCCTCGGTGTTTGCAACAAAATCAGTTTCGCATGCAAGCTCGACCAAGACTCCTATTTTGCCTCCCATATGAATATAGGAGCCTATTTTTCCGTTCGCTGTTTCTCTTCCGGCTTTCTTTGCCGCTGAGGCTATCCCTTTTTTTCTTAGCAGCTCTATTGCCTTATCAAAATCGCCTTCCGCCTCAACCAAAGCCTTTTTGCATGCCATCATTCCGGCGCCGGTGGCTTTTCTCAAGTTCATTACATCTTTGGCATTTATATTACCCATTATTCATTCTCCTCTTTTTCCTCAATATCATTATTATCTGCATTATCGGCTGATTCATCAACCTGATCTTTCTGAAATCTTCCCTGTCCGGCAACGATAATATCGGCAATCTTTCCGGCAAACAGTTTTATCGACTTTATCGCATCATCATTGCCAGGGATTACATAATCTATAGGATCCGGGTCGCAATTTGTATCTACGATTGCTATTATAGGTATGGAGAGCAGTTTGGCTTCCTTAACCGCGAGATATTCCCGCACAATATCAACAACAAAGAGCGCATCAGGCAATCCGTCGAAATCTTTAATACCTCCAAGATATCTTTCGAGTCTGCTAATCCTCTTTATTATCTTTTTTGCCTCTTTTTTAGGCAGTTTGTCAAGTTCTCCCGCATCGGCTTCGGCTTTCAGACGTTTCAGGTTTGCAATACTTTTTTGAAACGTATTCCTGTTTGTAAACAGACCCGGGGGCCATTTCTCGGTAATATAAGGCATACTGCATCGCTGAGCCTCGGAAGTCACTATTTCCTGCCCCTGTTTTTTTGTGCAGACCATCATAATTTTTTTGTTTTTAGAAGCCAAATCATAAACAAATTCGGCAGCCTTGTTAAAAAGCTTCAAGGTTTTTTGAAGATCAACAATATGGATACCCTTTCTTGCGCCAAAGATATATGGCGCCATCTTCGGATTCCACCGCCTGGTCTGATGCCCGAAATGCACACCCGACTCTAACAATTCCTTCATCTTTACAGTAATCTGCTGTTCCATCTTGCCTCCTGTGAGTTTTTCCTCCATAAAGTTTTTACAGCACTCACAAAACTTTATGTGCGATTTTCTCTATCTTTTAGCATATAAAAAAAATATTTCAAGCAGATTCAGTCGTAAAATGATTTTCGGTTTATTGCCTTTGGGAGATAAAAAGTTATAATGGACGAGTTTAGATAATTCTTAGTGATTAAAAACAGAAGGGGATTTATGAAATATTATATCACATCGATTAGTAAGCGGTTTCCGAAAGAAAAGCTGTATGATAATTTAAAACTGAATCTTATAGCGGTTGCTGTTGGTATTGTCGGAGGACTTGGAGCGGTTCTATTCAGATGGCTTATCTACTCTATTAACGATTTTTCGTTTTTTCATAAGTTCTCAATCAATTTCATCGCTCCGGTGCATAACAGTCTCGGACTCTCTGTGCTGATTGTGCCTATGATTGGCGGATTAATTGTGGGGCTTATAACATATTATTTTGCTCCTGAAACAAAAGGACACGGGGTTCCTGAGGTGATGGAGGCGATGTTCAAAAAAGAGGGGATAATCAGACCAAGGGTTGTGGTTGCAAAAACTATAGCTTCAGGAGTTTGTCTTGGAACCGGAGGTTCAGCCGGAAGAGAAGGTCCGATTGTTCAGATTGGGAGCGCATTCGGGTCTGTTGTTAGCCAGCTTTTAAAACTAACAGCAAGCAACCGCAAGGTGCTTGTAGGATGCGGAGCAACAGCCGGCATTGCAGCAACATTCAACGCCCCGATTGCAGGGGTGATTTTTTCCATAGAGCTTATATTGCTTGAATTTAGAACCGAGTCGTTTGTTCCGCTGGTGCTCTCCTCTGTGTTTGCCACTATAGTATCGAGAATCTTTCTCGGAAGCAATCCTACCTTTATCGTTCCGATGTATCATTTTCAGTCGCTTTATGAGCTGATTTTCTATCTTATAATGGGGATTATGGCAGGATTTCTCGGTATAATCATCATCAAAACACTTTACGGCATAGAAGATATATTTGATAAAATAAGGATTCATCCTCTTGTAAAGCCAGCAATAGGCGGATTGATTGTGGGAGTTGTCGGATTGAAGTTTCCACAAATATTCGGCGTCGGGTATTCCACAGTTACCTCAATTCTGAATTTCAATTATGGAAATCCGACCGGCTTTCTTATGCTGTCGCTTCTTTTCCTGCTGATAGCCAAAATCATAGCCCTTTCGGTTACGCTTGGTTCGGGTGGTTCAGGAGGCGTTTTTGCACCCTCACTGTTCATTGGAGCCGTGTTTGGGTCGTTATATGGTGCATTTATCAATATTTTGTTTCCTGCTATAAGCGCTCCGTATCCGGCATACGGTCTTGTTGGCATGGCAGCGGTGTTCTCTGCCACCGGAAGAGCCACATTGACCTCTATTATTATGCTTTTTGAGATGTCGAGGAATTATGATATTATTATTCCACTGATTTTTGCGTGTGTTCTGGCAGACATTATTAGTCATATATTCTATAGTAGAACGATTTATACCGAGAAACTCTCAAGACGGGGAGTTGTCATACCTCATGGACTTGAGATAAATATTCTGAAAAACAAAAAGGTTGAAGATGTAATGATAAAAGATGTAATAACGGTAAAAGTGAACGAATCGATTCAGGATGTGAACAACAAGATTCTGAAAACCGGTCATGAAGGATTTCCGGTTGTAAATGACAATAATGAATTAATCGGAATGGTCACAGGGCTTGATATACTCAAACATAGAGAAAGAGGAGGTGATATGTCTCTGCCTGTGCTCAAGATATACAGCAAAGATCTGGTTTTGACATATCCTGATGAAACACTTTATCAGGCACTGAAGAAAATGAGAAAGAAAAAGATCTCTCACCTCCCTGTTGTTGACAGAGATAGTCATAAAAGATTGGTGGCTATTATTACAAAAGGCGATCTTATTATGTATAAGGATTTGTAATCCGGCGCCGGATTTATTTTTGTCTAGATAACCGAATGCTAAAGAGGCAATCGAAAATATAAAAACTACTTGACATTGCTCTTCACAAGACTATCTTATTAGCAGATTATGATAGAGAGTGCTAATTTATGAGAACCATAAAAAACGAGAGACTTCACAAAATATTGGGAATCGTTGTGGAAAACTATATAAAGGAGGGTAGGTCTGAGGGATCGCGTAAGATTGTGAAAAAATACAATCTATCAATATCGCCCGCTACGCTCAGAAATGCCCTTTGCGATCTTGCCGATATGGGATACCTGAAAAGTGTATATACCTCAAGTGGCAAGGTGCCAACTGATATCGGATATAAATATTATGTTGACAATATACTGAAAAAGGAGAGAGACTCTAACGCAGTAATTCCGGTTTTTGTCAAAAACAGCGATACGTTAAGAACAGCGATAACCACCGTTTCTTCATGGCTGTCACGTCAAAGCAGTCATTTTGTTATGATTACTGCTCCGGAGCTTACAGAGCTGAAGCTCAAAAAGATAGATTTGATAAATCTTGATAAAACAAAAGGATGTCTTGTCGTTATTTTGGAATATGGGTGGACGATAAGCGAGATTGTCAATACCGATGAGGAAGGGATTCTATATCTGAAAGAGATTGTTGCAACTATAAACTCGCGGTATAGAGATTTTCCAATTAAAGATATAAAAGACAACATAATAAGCGAAATCAGAGAAAAAAAGGAAAAATGCGAACAGCTTTACAACTCGATAATAAATTTATACGATAAGTTATATGACAAAAAAAGAAGGGTTGCCGTAAGTGGTATTGATAATCTTCTCGAAATGCAAAAGCTGCATTCAGATATCGGTTTTTTAAAATCGCTTGTATCGTTGCTTGAGAAAAAGGAGATGATTGTGAATATACTTAGTGATGTAATAGACAGTTCGGGATCGAAAATATTTATAGGAAAAAGTAATCCTTTCGGATTACCGGAGGAAACATCGCTTATAGCCTCTGATTACAACGTAAAAAACAGTAGAGGCTTTATAAGTATAATAGGTCCCTCGAGAATGAAATATAAACAGAACCTGATGTTGATTGATCAGGCGTCTGTTCAACTCAAATGGTTTGTAGAAAGATATGAGGAGGGCAATAGGTAGATGTCAAACGAAAATGATATTAAGTTAAAGAAAACCGAAAGCAAAGCGGAGAAAAAGACACAGAAGGAGAAGGCGATTAAAACAGGTGAATATAGTCAACTATTAGATAAATATAACGATTTAAATGATAGATATGTAAGGCTTTATGCGGATTTTGAGAATTATAAAAAGCAATCGTCAAAAGAGAAGTTGAATATTGCAAGAGTTGCTACCAGAGATGTAGTGAAAGATTTTTTGCCGATTGCCGATGAGCTTGAAAATACATTGAAAATGGCTGAAAAATTTGCCGACAGTGTTGATGAGAATATGAAGAAATTTATGGAGGGTGTGGAATTAATATTAAAGAAGATAAATTCGATTTTGGAGGGTAAAGGCGTAAGGGCAATTGATACCTCAAACAAGCAATTCGATCCCAATATTCATGAGGCTATAATGATAGATAAAAAGAGTGAGCTGCCGAAAAACAGCATTATAGCTGAGGTTCAGAAGGGATATATAATGGATGAGTTATGCTTAAGACCTGCAAGGGTCATTGTAAGCGGCAAAGAAGAAAACAAAGATATAGCAACCAATAATAAAACGGAGGAAGAGAATGAGTAAAGTATTAGGAATCGATTTAGGAACAACAAACTCATGTATGGCAATAATGCAATCCGGAGAACCGAAAATAATGACCAATAGCGAGGGAAACCGAACAACTCCCTCGATAGTGGCTTTTACCGACAAAGGAGAGCGACTTGTCGGGCAGGCTGCTAAAAGACAGGCAATTACAAATCCCTCAAAAACGATATTTTCTATCAAAAGATTGATAGGTAGATATTATGATTCCAAAGAGGCAATCGATGCGAGAAAAAGATTGCCTTACGAGGTGGTTAAAGGTCCAAATAACGACTGCAAAGTTAAAATCGACGGGAAAACACTCTCGCCGCAGGAGATATCTGCAGCTATTCTTCAAAAACTGAAGGCGGATGCTGAAGCTCAGCTTGGAGAAAAGATTACCGACGCAGTAATAACCGTTCCCGCATACTTTAATGACAGCCAGAGAAAAGCGACAAAAGATGCCGGAGCAATTGCCGGTTTGAATGTTTTGCGAATTATCAACGAACCTACTGCAGCGGCTTTGGCATTTGGGCTTGATAAGGATAAAAAGGGCAATATTGCGGTATATGATCTCGGCGGAGGCACATTCGATATATCTATTCTTGAGATTGCCGATGGCGTATTCGAGGTTAAATCGACAAACGGCGACACCTATCTTGGCGGAGATGATTTTGATCGCAAAATATTGGATTGGATGATAGAAACCTTCAAAAAAGAGAACGGAATCGATTTGAGAGCCGACCCTATTGCTTTGCAGCGGCTTAAAGATGCTGCCGAAAAGGCTAAGATCGAACTTTCATCAAGTCTTGAAACCGAGATAAATCTTCCGTTTATTACAGCTGATGCCTCAGGACCAAAACATCTGAATCTTAAACTTACAAGGGCTCATTACGAGCAGCTTGTTATGCCTCTGATAGAGAGCACAATAAAAC
>JALWSW010000112.1 GCA_027080125.1 Campylobacterales bacterium
GCACAGGCAACCGCTGTTTCGGGGCTTACAAGATACACATTTGCCGAAAGCGTCCCTGAGCGCCCGTAAAAATTACGGTTGTTGGTTCTCACGCTTACAGCATTGCTCTTCGGAGCCATGCCGTTTCCTATGCAAAATCCGCAAGCCGATTCGAGTATTCTTGCCCCGAATTTTTCAAAGGTCAAAAGCGACCAGTTTGTCATAGTCATTATCGCCACCTGTCTTGATCCGGGAGCTACTCCGAAACTCACATTGCTGTCCACTCTTTTACCCTGCTGCAATGCCTCGTTTATAATATCAGCAGCAACGGTGAGATCTCTGTAGGAAGAATTCGTGCAGCTTCCGATTAATACCTGATCAACCGTCATTCCTTCGATATCGCGTATT
This sequence comes from Campylobacterales bacterium, assembly GCA_027080125.1. Taxonomy (GTDB): domain Bacteria; phylum Campylobacterota_A; class Desulfurellia; order JAADFJ01; family JAADFJ01; genus JAADFJ01. The sequence continues at coordinate 388 of JALWSW010000112.1, forward strand.
CTTTTTACATTTCCCGGGCTATGGGGAAGTGCAACCATCGGTTCAAGTTCGGATAGATTGATTTCTATAATCCTGTCATATTCGGAATCATCATCAGCAACTATTTCTCTCCAATCTTCTTCTCTGCCTTCCAGCTTGAGAAACTCTTTTGTTTTATCATCCGAAGGAAATACCGATGTTGTAACGCCAAGCTCTGCTCCCATATTGGTTATCGTGGCACGCTCAGGCACAGTCAGTGTCGCTACACCCGGACCGTAATATTCTGCTACCCAGCCTACATTGCCTTTGACCCCGAGTATCGACAACACTTTGAGAATAATATCTTTTGCCGATACAAAAGGATTGAGCTTTCCGGTGAGATGAATGCCGTAAATTTTCGGCGCTCTTATATAAAACGGAAGCCCTGCCATAGCTGAAGCAACATCAAGTCCTCCGGCTCCTATCGATATCATACCGATTCCGCCGCCGGTAGGGGTATGAGAATCCGAACCCAAGAGCGTTCTGCCCGGAACGCCGAATCGTTCTATATTTACCTGGTGGCAGATTCCGTTTCCCGCCTTTGAAAGAACAAGTCCGTATCTTTTTGCAAAGCTTGCCAGATACCGATGATCATCGGCATTCTCAAAACCCATCTGGATAGTGTTATGATCAATGTAACTTACAGACAGCTTGGTTTGAACCCTGTCAAGTCCCATCTGCTCGAACTGAAGATCAGCCATAGTTCCGGTTGCATCTTGGGTTAAAGTGGTGTCGATGCGTATTCCTATTTCATTACCTTTTTTAAGATCTCCTTCCACAAGATGCTCTTCAAGTATCTTGTATGTTACACTTTTTGCCATAGCTCCTCCTGCAAATTTATTTAAATTTTATTTTTCAGACTGTTTTCCAATCAGCTTGTATATATCAGAATCGGTGGAAAGTATTATCCAATCATTCTTTGATATACTCTTTTTGTAAGTTTCCATAGTTTTAAGAAATTTATAAAACCTGCGGGAGTCGGCATTCCTGTTATAAGCCTTCGCATATATAAGAGTAGCCTTTGCGTCTGCTTCACCCTTAATCTGCTGGGCTATCTTGTACGCTTCGGAATTTATCTTTTTTAGTTCCCGTTCCTTATTGCCGAGAATTTTTGCCGCCTCGCCGGCGCCTTCGGAGCGGAATTTATCCGCCTTTCTCTTTCTTTCGGTTATCATACGCTTAAATATGGTTTTTCTTACCGACTCCACATAATTTATCCTTTTGAATTGCAGATCAAGCAGTTTGATACCGAGTTTTTCAGTGCGCTTGTTTGCCGCAGTCACTATTGCGCGGGTAATCCATTTTCTTCCGTATTTAATTTTCGGAAGAGTTTCGACCGGTGAATTATCGAACGATTCGCTGTCCTTAATGCTTCTGTTTGTTGAGCGTATCAGTTCCACAAGCTTATGATCGGCAATAGCGTTTCTTGTCTGTCCATCCAAAATATCGTCAAGTCGCGATTGAGCCCCTCTTTCGTTTCTGACCCGCTGGAAAAACAGAAGCGGATCGCTTATTTTCCACCTTGCATATGTATCAACCCATACGAATCGCTTATCTTTTGTCGGAACCTGAGTCGGATACCCATCCCACTCCAATGCACGTTTATCAAAAAAATGAGCCTTTTGTATAATAGGAATCTTAAAATGCAATCCCGCGGTTGTAACCGGCTTTCCTACCGGCTTACCAAATTGTGTTATTACGACTTGTTCGGCTTCGTTAACCGTGTATGCGGACGAAAAAACAACTATTGCCAGAATTATCAGTGCTATTGCTAAGAATGTGCTTTTTCCTTTCATTTTTCACCTCTGCTTTGGAGCAGCTTCTCAAGCGGCAAAACCGGAAGAGCTCCTGTCTTGCCATCACTTATAACAAGTTTGGCTTTTGACAGAATATCAGCCATAGTATCAAGATAGATACGCTGATATGTAACATCCTTTGCACTCATGTATGCATTGAACAACTTACTAAAGCGGTCGGCGTTTCCTTCGGCAGCGTTAATCTCATTGATTGCATATCCTTTTGCTACCTGAATGGTTTTTGCTGCCTCTCCTTTGGCTTTCGGTATTGCTCTATTATAATTTGCAAGAGCCTGATTTATAAGCTGTTCCTTTTCCTGTTGAGCTTCGTTGACCTCGTTAAAAGCCGGTTTAACCGGATCAGGTGGCGTAACATCCTGCAAAACAACCTGAGCCACCCGTATACCCAGATCATATTGGTTCGCCAGTTTCTGAAGCATTTCTGTTGCCGTAGTGGCAACCTCCTGACGACCTACCGTCAAAACCTCATCAACCGTTCTGTCTCCCACAACCGCTCTCATCACAGCTTCATTCATATCCCTGAATGTTTGCACCGCATTTCTAACCCTAAACAGAAATTTATAAGGATCGTTTATTCTGTATTGAACTATCCACTCGACCACAACCGCATTCAGATCTCCGGTCAGCATAAGTGACTCTTCCTTATATTTTTTTAGAGAGTATTGAGTTCGTATTCCCGGAATCTCGGAGCGAAATCCGAATTCAAGTTTAAGCTGTCTTTGAACCGGAACATCATACACCTTTTCTATACCGTAAGGCAGCTTAAAATGAAGACCTGGTCCCACGGTTCTTGTATATTTTCCAAATCTCAGCACAACCCCTACCGAATCGGTTTTTACCGTAAACCAGGATGAAAACAGAACCACAGCGATGACAATTATCACCGCCACGGTTGCTATCGTTTTAAAATTTATATTAATATTTTTTATATTAAACTGCGGATTTTGGTCCATCTATCCTCCTAAATCAACGCGCTTGAAAACTCTCTTGCATCAAACGGTTTTAAATCTTCTACCTTTTCTCCGAAACCTATATATCTGACAGGAATTTTCAGCTCTTTGGCTATATCAATAACTATACCCCCTTTCGAACTACCGTCAAGTTTTGTAAGCACAATACCGGTTAATCCGAGCGCATTGTTAAACTGCTCTGCCTGAACAAGGCTGTTTCTTCCTAACGTGCTATCAATTACAAGAATAATCTCATGAGGAGCATCCTGATCTATCTTTTTTATAACACGCTTCATTTTTATCAGTTGTCTTATCAGATTATCATTGGTATGCAGCCTGCCAGCCGTATCTATCATCACGATATCCACACCTTTTGCCTTTGCAGAAGAGCAGGCGTCAAACGCAACCGATGCCGGATCGCTCCCTTCAGGCTGCTTGACGATTTTAGCATCCGAACGTTTTGCCCAGATTTCAAGCTGGCCGGTTGCAGCAGCCCTGTATGTGTCTGCGGCTGCCAATATTACGGATTTTCCTGCCTGATTATACTGATAAGCAAGCTTTCCTATTGTTGTTGTTTTGCCTCCTCCGTTTATTCCCACAAACATCATGATAAAAGGGGATTTATAATATCTTATCGGTTTTTCAACCGTTTTAAGTATGTCATAGATTGTTTGTCTTGCCGTTTCTTTCCAGTTTTCTCTGCCTCTGCCTTTCTCTATCGATTCTATAATCTGTTCGGTTGCTTGCAATCCAAAATCAGCAGCAAGCAATCTTTCCTCCAGCAAATCCGGATCAAATTTTTCGATTTCAATACCGGCTCTTGTTTTTAAGAGACCGCTTTTCAATCGCTCTATCAAACTTTTCACAGGATAGTTTCTCCTATATTAAAATTTTTATTGCTCTTATACAATATGAAAAATATAATCGAAGGGCTTTTCTAAATCAAGATTCAATATAATAAATATAGAAAAGTGATTTTATTATATAGAAATGAACCTATACCCCATTTCTAATTTAAGCAGATAGACAAGATACTAATTTGAAAAATAACTAACAAAAACGCACCTATTAATTGAGAAATTAAAGATTGACTCTGAACAATCCCAAAAGATCGATTATTTTTAGAAGAAGAGCCATCTTAAATAAACAGACAGCTCTTCTTTAGTCTATTTTCTACTAATATCTACTTCGCTGTTTCCTCTCTTTTGCCTCGTTAACCCTAAGGTTGCGTCCGCCAAATTCCTTTCCGTCGGTCGCTTCTATAGCAGCGGAAATATCGTCAGACTCTACTTCAACAAATCCAAATCCTCTCGATCTCCCTGTCTCTCTGTCAGCTATGATTTTAGCCGATGAGACCTCACAATAATCAGAAAACAGATTTCTCAAATCTTCCTCAGAACAATTGTATGGGAGATTCCCAACATAAAGCGTTTTCACCATGTACACCTACCTCTAAAATTTCTACCATATGCCTAAGCGAATGGCAATCCGATATATTAACGCTAATCATATAAAGGATTAAAAACTTATATCACCTATTTTTCGATATGTCAAGTCTTTTTATGAAATTTATGCGGACAGTCTCAAATATATTATCGCCGTATCAATTGTCTGACTTCTTTGTATATAGAATAGAAAATATTAATTATATAAAACCGACATTATATCGTATTGCACCGTTTAATTTTTATGTTATAAATAAATTTTTTTAAAAATACTTGAAATTAAGATATTAACTATTTATACTTGAACAATTGTTATAAAGGTTTATAATAACTCGTAACAATTATATATTGGAGGTAATAATATGAAACATAAGACTTACAAAATTGAAAGCTGGTGCAATGACTACCCGGGTGACAGACCGCCACGATTTCTTCAGCCGTTTCTGCTTGTGTTTTTAAAGCAGGAGCCTACTCACGGATATCAGCTCATTGAAAAGCTTGCGAGCCTCGGTGTAAAGCATGAAAATTATGAGATAGGCTACATCTACAAAACTTTAAGAACAATGGAGAAAAACGGTTTTGTGTCAAGCAAGTGGGACACAAAAGCAAGAGGTGCAGCAAGAAGAATCTACCAGATAACCGAAGAAGGAGAAAACCAGCTCAAACGCTGGATAACATCTATAAAACAGATAAGAAAGAGCCTGAAGTCTCTTTTGGATATGTGTCAGGATGTTTGCGATAAGACTTAACTGATTAGCAAGATATGGTAATCGGTGTTGACGAGGCAGGCAGAGGTTCGTGGGCAGGTCCCGTTGTTGCGGGTATCGTTCAGACCGGCAAAGCCGATCTTTTAGACGAGATAGCCGATTCCAAAACCATTACCGAAAACAGAAGGGAAAAGCTGTATGAGAAGATTGTAAAGCTTTTCCCTTATTCCATCGGTTTTGCAACAAACAAAGAAATAGACAGATTCGGAATTATAAAAGCCACGAACATAGCAATAGAAAGAGCAATAAAAAGATTTCCCGGCAATATAAAATTTTTGTTAATAGACGGAAAGGACAAGTGGAATATCTCTGTTGACTATAAAACTATAGTAAAAGGCGACCAAAAAGTAAAAGCTATTTCTGCCGCCTCAATCGTTGCCAAGGTATGGCGTGACAGATATATGAGACTTGCAGCGGATATTTACAACCGATACGGTTTTGAGAAAAATAAAGGCTACGGCACAAAAGAACATTTTGAAGCAATAAAAAAACTCGGTATATGTGAGATTCACAGAAAAAGCTATAAACCGATAAAGAATATTATTGAAAATCCTGTCAAAAAATCGATCTTACTTCATACCTGCTGTGCTCCCTGCGCATCCGGAACCATCGAAAGACTACAGGAAGACGGTTACGATATCACACTCTTTTTCTATGACCCTAATATCTCACCCGAGACTAAATATACAAAACAGCTCCAACAGGTACAAAGCCCCGCAGAACTAAATACAAACGGACATATCAAGGGCA